>NZ_JAEDXW010000029.1:0-51234 GCF_036877565.1 Edaphobacter sp. HDX4 | reverse complement strand
CGTCTTCGTAGGAGCCTTCATCGGCGCATGGATAGCCGCCGGAAGCCCCCGCGTCTCCTATGCGGGATTGCAGTTCGCCTTCGCCTACTTCCTTTGCGTCATCCAGGGATCATCCCCGTCCTTCAACATGGTCGTCGCCCGCGACCGCGTTATCGGAATCTTTCTGGGAATCTTGGTCTCGTATCTCATTTCGACGCGTCTCTGGCCGGCGAGCATCGCTCCGCAGATCGAGGAGGCCCTGAAGACAGTACAGAAACAATTGCAAGAGATAGACCAACTTCCCGATCACTGGCAGCGCCGCCGCCTCGCCGCAAAGACGCAGGCCCTCCTCCACAAGATTGACACCGACATTCAGTTGGCGGGTTATGAACCTCCTTCCATCCGCCCTACCACAGCATGGCGTAGCACGCGTAGGAACGCAGTGCAAGCCGCGCAGCAACTGGACACAACACTCTTCGCACGTTCTGAGCTGGGAGATTCCGGGAAAGAACCTGCAGCCAATAATGCCGCTCTATCGGAATTGTTAGACCTCAGGTCGCGTTCGTTCCAGGTTGCATGGTCGAGAATCGACCAGTCGGAGGAACATGCATAACACCCACCGGAAAACAGCTTCAGTGCTGCTCGCGCTATACGCCATCGCCGCGGAGGCGCAAAGTACATATTTGCCCATCGCCCCCTCGGCTCTGGTGTCTTCGGAACAAAGGCTCCCCACCCAAACTCCGCAGGAAGCGCCGCCCACCGCCGGACAGAGCTACGCACTTACACCGAACCCCTCCGCCGCCGTTCTGCCTAAACCCCATGTCGATCTCGACGCCGAGCACCCATACACCCTCCCCGAGCTGATCGATCTCGCGGAACGCGAACATCCGGAGACGCGAATCGCATGGGAGACCGCTCGCAACGCAGCTCTGACCGCTGGCATCGCCAGAAGTACCTACCTCCCGCGCATGTCCGCCAATGTCATCGGCGGCCATCAAGCGTCGTCCGGCAGTAGCAGCGCCTTTGGAGTCAATACGCAGGGGGCGGAGTCTGTTACCGGTTCTGTCTCCTCAGTCACACTCGCGTGGCTCTTATTCGACTTCGGCGCACGCAGGAATGCCGTGGACGCTGCCCAGAAGGTATCGATCGCGTCGAACATTCTCTTTACTGGAGTCCATCAGAAGATCATTCACGACGTATGCGTCGCATACTATCTCTATCTTGCCGCCTCCCGGCATATGGTAACCACAACAAAAGCGCTCCAGAATGCTCAGGAGATTCAGAAGGCTGCCGAAGAACGGTATCACGGTGAAATCGGGACGGTACTGGAGTCGACCCAGACCCGCCAGGTGACTGCCCAGGCCCAGCTCGCCAAAATCCAGGCCAAAGGTGCAGAGAGGAATGCTTATGCCTCTCTCCTCGAAGCCATGGGGTTTTCTGCTCTTGAAAAGATCGAAGTTGCTCCGCTGGAGCGGCACACATTCACCGACGACAGCCGCCCTGCAATCGAGCAGGTCGTCACTGACGCCCTCACTCGTCGCGCGGACGTTCTCGCCGCCTATGCGGCAGAGCAGGCAAGCCAGGCCGCAGTCAAGGCCGCCGAGACCGCCTACCGCCCAAAAATCTTCCTGGCTGGCACAGGGGCCTACGTAAGCGGACAACTCGGACTCACAGCAATTCCAGCGATCGGCGAGCAGCAATTGCCGACGTTGAACATCACCGGAAATCACTGGAACTCGACCGTTCTTCTCGGACTATCAGTCCCAATCTTCGATGGCCACGCTAGAGCGAACGCGATCAGCGAAGCAAAGAATAACTCTGCCAAAGCCGCGGCAACACTGGACCAGACACGGATCGTCGCGATTCGCGAGATCGTAGGCGCACAAAACGCGCTGGAGACCAGTGTCGCCGCCGATGAAGCTGCCCGCACGCTGCAGGACGCCTCGCAGATCTCCTACGACGGTGCTCTTGATGCCTACAAGCATGATGTAGGAACCATTACAGCCGTCGTTGCCGCCCAGACCCAACTCTTGCAGGCCACACTCTCCTCCGACGATGCCTACAGCTCTACGCTTTCCGCTGCGGCCACACTCGCATTTGTTTCCGGAACACTTGTGAATGCCCCTTGAGCAAGCGTCCATTCAGCTGTTCTCAGATCGCTCTGCCGGAAATGGCCCATTGAGTAGCTCGAATCGTTCTCTTCGAACGATCCCTTTTTGGGAGTTTTCCCTAGTAGCACCAGCTGACGAAGCAGATCGCAAAATGTCATCCAACTTTTTAGTGGGGCCGCGCGAAGCCCTTCAACCAACCAGTTGCGGTCAATGAGTCAGCGAAAGAAAACTTCTCGATTCGAAAATCAATGATCTCGAGTCGATGATTTATCTCAATGTCACAGCCCTGATCGCAATTTTCCCGAGTTGAGGATGTTAGAGGCGATGGAATCTTGAACTTTGCCGTTGGCAAGTCTTACTTGTCGCATGTGAATACGCTTCTCGCCCCGGACCCATTCGGTCAGCCGGTCCTAGATCACAGACTTCTCAACGATGACGATGGGCGGCAATTTTCTGGCTAACCCTCTTGTAAGCCGAAAAACATTTTTCGTCGAAGAGAACGGAAGGGAAGATCTGCGGCCAAGCCAAGACGGGTAGTTGGGCCTACAACTCGTTCACCGGGGAAAATACAGTTGTGTTCTGAGTCCAGCCGAACGGAAGAAACTCTAACATCGGAAGTCCGGGGCTTTGGCAAAGACAGTCATGCCGTGAAGTATTGAGTGTGGTGACTACTCGACGTGCGCTGCGTCTTCGTCTCCCTCCAATTGATCACGTCTGGGTGCTTACGTGTAGGACAGTTTTTTCTTAATACCGAGTCGTCGGATTTTGTTTTGCAATGTCGTACGCTTCAGTCCGAGGCGCTCCGCGGCTCCTCCGCTCCCCGCCAATCGACCGGACGATGCGCGCAACGCAGAGAGGATTACGTTGTATTCCGCCTGCTCAAATGTAAGTGTCGAAGGACCAACAGCGCTCGTGTTGGCAGACGATCGAAGTACCGTTGGTGGGATTTCCAATTCATGACCGCGCGTAAGAATGACAGCGCGTTCGACGAAGTTCGCCAGTTCCCGGATATTGCCGCGCCAGGGGTTATCGACGAGCACCTGCATGACCTCGTCACGTATGCACGTGATCGATTTGCCCATGAGCTTCGATAGCTTCGATACAAAGTAGTTGGCCAGCAGTGGAATATCTTCACGCCGCTCCCGCAGAGGTGGGATTTCAATTGGAAACACATTGAGGCGATAGAACAGATCCTCCCGGAACCCCCCCTCCTGAATCATGCTCGTAAGATCGCGATGGGTCGCGGCAATGATCCGTACATCGACCTGTATCGTCCTGGCATTCCCCAATCGTTCGAATTCTTGCTCCTGCACTGCTCGCAACAGCTTCGGCTGCAGTTCAAGGCTGATATCGCCGATTTCATCCAGGAATAACGAGCCGCGATCGGCCAGCTCGAATCTGCCCTTTTTTTGCATCAGTGCTCCCGTGAACGCGCCCTTCTCATGTCCGAAGAGTTCACTCTCGAGCAGCCCGGAAGGGATAGCGGCGCAGTTCATGCGCACGAACGTACGCTCGCGACGGGAACTGAGTCGGTGAATGGCGCGTGCAACTAACTCCTTGCCCGTGCCGGTCTCGCCATGAAGCAAAACAGTGGACCCGGTAGGCGCAACGATTATGACTTGTTGCAGCACTCTCTGAAGCTCATGACTTTTGCCAACAATGTCCTCGAAACGATACTCAGCCTTCATCGTTCCTGCATACGATGACTGATCTTTGAGCCCGCTGACGCTGGAAAAGCTTGTCCCCGGGATTCCTCCGGGATCCGTCAAAGCAACCGTCGGATGTGCCACACTTTGCTCCTCTCGAGCTTCACGCTTTGCTCAGCCGTATCGTCTGATCTATGGTGCGTTGGAATTTTCTTTGTGGCGACCCCAACTCGGGCCAGATCGCAGACTCTTACGAGGCCGACAGTTCGCCTTCTTTGAGCCCGGAACATACGCGTGTTCTGGGATTCTGTTGAAGGGATTTGGAGCTAGTCTTTCGAGATCGCGCTTCGACGTGCCGTCAACCGTTCCAGCAGTGCGACTCCGGGACTGTCATCGAGTGCAGGCGGCGCGAACCCAAAACAACGGTAGCCTGCAAATCGCAGTTTTACTTTCAAGGTTCGAATCCCGGTCAGACGACGACCAGCAAATGCTCTACCGTCGTAACGTCTTCTGCGCCGTTGCATTTCTTCGTGATCCTCTCATTAAGCCATGATCAACGGCGGCGATGTGCTATCTGTGGTGGTGCTTACACATGCGCCTTATAGATCTGACCCATGCCGAGGCTCGGAAAACGTCGTATGGACCTCCTTCGATCACAAGAGCGTTCTTGAAGTGATCGCGCCGCACTCCCGGAATGCTTCCTTCTGCGCCGTGGATCAATGACTTCCAACTCCGGATGCTGTGTCATAAGAGCCTTATGGACTCCCGAATGCGGTAGTGCACGTCGAAGTACGTCTGAAGCTGACGGCTGAGAGATTGGAATTCGATCGAGGTTGTTTGCCGCAAGGCGAGGCACATGCCGCTCTGGCGTCACCATGCCTCCTTCGCGGCAGTGCCCGCAAATGCGCAAAAGGTTTTTCCGTCACGGATCTGCTTTGAATTCAATGGGCGATTTGCTCGTTAGCATTTGGCGAACAGCTTGCATGGTAGGTGGCATGTTACTAATCACCTTGCATCCGCTGGCTAATACGACCGTATTGACGCTTCAAGGAACACTGATCGGCTTGTGGGCGAAGGAACTCCCTCGCGTGTCTCGATCAAACGAGCGGGACTGCGGCAGCACTTTCAATGGGAGCCGCCTTGCGGCTCGCTACGGGGAGTTGCCGAAACCGTTGGTTGAGCTGAATGGAAGCCCGCTCCTGGAGCACGTGATGAGCGGCTTGCAGCGGGTCGGCGTTGACCGATTTGTTCGATCCAGCTCCAAAAGGCGCTCGCGCTCGTGGCAAGTGATTAGTTTCAGATAACACCCTCCAATCTGCTGCAGATCACTTGAGACAAGTTGATCCACTATCGGCTCAGTTCGAGCTATAGAACCTGAGATCTGCGAACCAGTCCACTGTTTTCCCGTCGTCAATTACGCTTTTACTTCCGGAGAAAAGAAATCATGAATCGCCGACCTGACTGTCCCACAAATAAACCCGTTTCATCCCTCATGCTGAGGCTTGGATTAGCCTTTCTTATTTCCCTCGCGTCGCTGACCGTGTATGCCAATGGCCAGACGCAAACGGATAATTCAGCCGCGCACGCTCCCATACGGGTCACACATATCTTGGGATTTGAAAATGCCCGGCGCAATGTTAGCGGGGAGCTCTCTGTCAATGACGGAGAGCTGCGTTTTACGCCCGACGGAGCTCTGCCTTCACAATTGAGTGCGGCCTCAATTCTGAGCATCTCGCTCGGGGAACAAGACAAGCAGGTAGGCGGCGTGCCGATGATGCTGGGCAAGGCCGCACTCCCGTATGGGGGAGGTCGCGTCATAAGCCTCTTCTCCCACAAGAAGTACGATAGCGTGGCCCTAGAATATGTTGATGACAGAGGCGGCCTACACGGAGTCGTATTCCGCTTACCGAAGGGAAAAGCCGAGGGCTTCAGAAGCACTCTGATTGCTGAGCGTGCACACGTCACGCAATCGGCCGTGCAGAATAGCGTCAACGAACGCGTTCCTACCCAGAACTGGAGTGTCCAGGTCGACAGAGTCGACCCTGCTGCAACGACTCTTGACAGCTGTTTCTCGAATGCGATTTACGAGGACGTCGTGCGGCAGTTAAACGAATCGAAGCAGTTCGACGACGTATTCCGCAGCGGTGATCGAGATGCCAATAGCGCTTCGGCCATACTTATCCTCAAGGTAAAGGTGGAAAAGTACTCTCCTGGCAGCGAAACCCGACGAGCAGTAACAACTGTGAGTGGAGCAACCAAAATCAAGGTTCGCATCCAGTTGGTCGCGCCGAATGGTCAGGTCGTGCTGGAGCGCACTGCTGCAGGGGATGTTCGGTTTATGGGCGACAATTTGAAGGCTGCTGAAAAGGTGGCCAAGAATACAGCGAAGCTTCTGAAGCGATCGACTTTGCCGACGCCGGCTACGCTGACGGCGGAACGACCAGCGCCAACTGAGACGATCGCCACAAAATGAGAAACCATCGTTCCAGAAGCCGCTAGCTCATCTGTACAGGTTCATGATCAGAGAGGTATGAGTGCGTCTTTCAGTTCGTGTTGCAACCAAGGACGTTCCTGGTCAATTGTGACGTGGCGAATGCAACTCAGGAAGCGCCATCACCCGATGGCGCTTCCTGAGAGATTGGTCCCGAACAACCAAATCTTCCGACTCAGAAGAGGCCGCTATTCGCCTCCCAAAGAGTTGCGATTAGCCTCGCCCTGGGGCTGCCTTTAAACGGAATTCGCCGGACAATACAAGAAGTCGCTGATAAGTTGGCAATCAGTCACTAACTTATTCACGCGGGAAGCTTCAGTCGGAAAGCCCGGTTTAGCTATGTTCCGCTTAGATTATCTTTCGTGTTTTCTCACCATCCTGGCGACAATCCTCGTCGGTCGAAGATCGTGGACCGGGCTCCTTATTTCGATCGTTAACAGCATCGTTGTTTGCGTCATTGGAGTCCGAACCTCACAGTTCGGATTTATTCCGGCAAACCTGTTTTGCGTCTGTGTATACGCATTTAGTATCCGGTCCTGGGTTCGGGAACAGAGAGACCGCAATCAGGCACCACCTCCGATGGCAATTCAGTCCCGGACCGCGACCAGGTGAGGCTCTACCTCAGTTGCATTCGCCACGTCACATTTACCAAGTACGTCCGGCTGCCCCATCTCACTGCGATGAAAGTCCCTCCACATCAACGGGACCAGTAGGTTAGGCCGCGCAATGGCGCGGCGCCGCTATGGCGACACTGACGTATCCGGGAGGCGGGCTTGGAATACATCCCGTTCCCTGCATTCCGGACCAGAGGTGGAGAACTAGCCGAGTTGGAATGGCATATGAGCACATTAGGGTCACACCATGCGGTGCGAACAAACAGGTTATGCCGTGCTTGACGCCGCGTGGTAGGATTTACTCCCCAATTGACACTCAACAATTGCGGCTCCGCGTACGGGAACGATGGAAAGGGCATAGCTACATCGCTCTTGTCCGGGCAAAGGCCAGAGAGACACTACGGACTACGCGCAATGCGGGCGCCCGAGCTAGTAGGCGACAACTGGTGGTTCGAGCGAAGTAGCGCCGGCATCGAAGTGGAACTTCGGCTCCCTGCCGCGATTGCCTACACGACCGGGCCGGAGGCGTTCGCGGTTCTCGCAAAGTTTCGGAGAAGGCATGATCACCATCCGGCGAAATAGAAGGCCAGTCTTGCGACGAGCGAGTAGGATCTTGCTCCTGTGCACGATTATCGTTTCCTATGCCGTAGCAGCCGAATCACGGCCTGAAAAAGTTGTTATTGTCCACGGCAGTGACACACGCTCGGCCCATGGAGCTACGAAGACCGGCCTTCGCCGGGACTCTAAAGCTAGAGATGACGAGAGTCCTCACCTGTGGCAGGATGTCCACCCTCCGGGCATCCATGCTCGGGCGAGCGACTTGAAATTCACTCACCTCACCACTAATGATGGCTTGTCTCAAGGATATGTTGTTGCGATTTTGCAGGATCGCAGGGGTTTCATGTGGTTTGCCACCCGAAACGGCCTCAATCGATACGACGGCAACGACTTCGTCGTATACAAAAACAACCCGAATGATCCAGGTACCTTGAGTTCTAATTTCATTCAGGATCTGATGGAAGACGATCACGGTCATTTGTGGATCGCCACCAACACCGGGGTGAACAACTTCGACCCTGCAACGGAACGATGTACCCGTTACCTTCATGACCCCAAAAACCCAAACAGCCTCAATGGCGCTTCGGTTAAGAGCATCGCCCAAGACAGTCGTGGTTTTCTCTGGTTTGGAACGGAAGACGGCGGCCTCGACAAGTTTGATCCGACCACCCGAAAATTTAGCCATTATCTGAATGACGACGACGGCCAGTTTGTGGGGAGGATCGGTCAAGTTATTGCGGCCAGAGATGGGAGTATATGGTTCGTCGGTGAGCGGGGTCTGTTCCATGTGAACCAGCAAGCAGGGCAGATCACTCGTCCGCCTGACACCAGGAATGGCCTAAGCGCAGACAGTGTGTTTGAAGACGAAGCCGGCAACTTATGGATGCTGACCAATTCCCCGATCGTCGGGCTCGTTAGATATGACAGACAGGCAGCGCGCTTGACGAGATACCCACTTGAGCCCCGTGCTGTCGGCGTCCTGGCATCGACCGCCAACGGCGGATCCCTGAATGGCAATCTGGTGGCTGACGGCCAGAATGGACTATGGGTGCCGTCCAGCCTAGGCCTGTATTACTTCGACCGCCGAACAGATCGTTTCACATTCCGGCTTCAGCACGACGAAACCAAGTCGGATAGCCTCGACAGTAACGCCATTTTCTCAGTCTATCGAGATAGGGGTGGCGTGCTGTGGGTGGGAACGGAGAACTCCGGGCTTAACATCCTTAATCCCCGGCAGCAACAGTTCATGCTTTATAAGCATCGCCCCGCCGACCCCACGAGTGTCTCACCGGGCAGAGTCAAGGCGATCTATGAGGATCCGGCTGGCTTTCTGTGGGTAGGCTTGTTTCCTCGCGCTCTCGATGGAATCGATCGAAAGACCGGCAAAATCACCCATTACATACCCAAGCCAGGCGACACGAAGACGCTCTCTGAAGGCACCAACGTAGATAGCATTTACAAAGACCAATCTGGTTATCTCTGGGTCGCTGGCGGGGGCAGCGGTCTGGATCGGTTCGATGAACGCACCGGGCGTTTCAAGCATTACCGGCACAATCCTGATGATCCCAGCAGCTTGATCTCTGATAACGTCTACACGATCTATGGAGATCGAAAGGGCCTGATGTGGGTGGGGCAAGCGGGCGGTCTAAGCCGCTTCGATCCCGCTGCGGACCGGTTTACCAATTATCAGCCTGTTCCGGATAATCCAGCCAGCCTCGAAAATACCGTCTGGATTATTGATGGAGATCCATTGGGAAGGATTTGGTTAGGGACGTGGGGCGGCGCGCTGATACGTTTCGACGAGAAGACGAGGACATTTGTGACTTATCCGCCTGACCCGCGCGACCCTCACAGCCTCAACGGCGGCGGCATCAACGCCATCCTGGAAGACCGCACTGGAACCCTGTGGGTGGGAGCGATGGACGGATTGTATCGGTTCAATCGGGGAAATGGAGCGTTCACCCGTTACACGGAAAACGATGGCCTGCCCAGCAGCACGATTCGCTGCATTCTCGAGGATGGGGTTGGTAGCGTTTGGCTCAGCACCCAGCATGGCGTATCCCGCTTTGATCCGCAGAGGAAAAGATTTAGAAACTACGACGTATCCGACGGCTTGCAGAGCAATGAGTTCAGCACCGGTTGTTATCAAGGCCAAGATGGCGAGATGTTCTTTGGCGGCAGTAATGGCTTCAATGCATTTTTTCCTGACAATGTCCGCGACAATCCCTATGTGCCACCGGTCGTGATCACCAGCCTCAAAATATTCAACAAAGCCGTGCCCATCGGTCCTAAATCGGTACTCAAGAAAGCCATCACTTATCTGGATTCGTTGACTCTCTCCTACCGCGAGAATGTTTTTTCCTTTGAATTCGCGGCGTTGAGTTACGCAAATTCCCAGAAGAATCGCTATCGGTATAAGCTCGAGAACTTCGAACCTGGCTGGAACGAGGTGGATAGCAAGCAGCGCGTGGCTACCTACACCAACCTCGACCCTGGCAACTATGTTTTTTACGTGCAGGGATCGAACAGCGACGGCGTGTGGAATCAACAAGGGGCATCGTTGATCATTTTCGTGAGGCCCCCCTGGTGGAAGACAACGTGGTTTCGCGTCCTATGCTTGTTCTTTGTCCTGACTTTGCTATGGGCAGCCTACCGGTGGCGTTTACGACAGTTGCATCTTCAGTTCGAGATGACCCTGGAAGCGCGTGTCAGTGAGCGCACACGTATTGCACGTGATATTCACGATACTCTGCTTCAAAGTTTCCATGGGTTGTTGCTGCGGTTCCAAATTGTTTCCGAGTTATTGCCGGAACGGCCAGTGGAAGCGAAGGACCAGCTAGATCGAACGATCGACCGCGCCGCCAATGCGATCACCGAAGGCCGGGATGCCGTCCAAGGACTGCGCGAGTCTGCGCTCGAAACGAACGACCTTGCACGAGCGATAACTACGCTGGGCGAGGAACTTGCTGCTGAGGCAACGAACGAGGAGTCTCCGGCGCTTCGCGTCACTGTTGAAGGCGAGCCACGCGATTTGCATCCCATTCTGCGGGATGAAATCTACAGAATAGCCGCTGAATCGCTGCGAAACGCGTTTCGGCATGCCCAGTCGCGGAAACTCGAGGTGGAAATCCGATATGACGACCAACAGTTCCGGGTCCGCATAAGGGACGATGGAAAAGGCATAGATACGACGGTTCTGTCCGGGCAAGAACCTGAGGGACATTACGGTTTGCCGGGCATGCGGGAACGCGCCGGGCTGATAGGTGGCGAACTGGTGATTTGGAGCGAAGTGGGCGCCGGTACCGAAGTGGAACTTCGGATCCCTGCAGCTGTGGCCTATATCACAGCTGCCAAGAGGTCGTGGGTAGCGGAACTGATGGCCAGAAAATAATGGTGTGAATCAGGAGATCGGAAATGAGCACGAGCGCCCGTCGAATTCGAATTCTTGCAGTCGATGATCATCCCATCGTTCGCGAGGGGATCGCCGCATTGATCGCCATTCAGCCGGACATGATTCTGGTCGGCGAAGCGTCAGATGGCCGTGAAGCGATCCAGCAGTTCAGGACGCATCAGCCGGATCTTACTCTGATGGACGTGCAGATGCCGGAGATGAACGGGCTTGATGCTCTGATGGCCATTCGCGGTGAATTCCCGGATGCGAAGATCGTCATGCTGACGACTTACAAGAGTGATATACAGATCGTTCGGGCGCTCAAGGCGGGCGCCCAGGGCTATCTGCTGAAAAATGCGTTACACAAGGAGCTACTGGCGACTATTCGGGCGGCACATGCGGGGAGGAAGACTGTCAGCCCCGAGGTTTCGCTGGAGATTGTCGAACATGCGACCGACGAAAGCTTGACTCCGGCCGAGATCAACGTACTTCGATTGATTGCCAAAGGAAGTGCTAACAAGGAGATTGCCGATCAGCTCTCCACGACGGAAGAATCAGTTAAAAGCCGGGTGAAAAACATCCTTTCCAAACTAGGGGCAAACGACCGAACTCACGCGGCCACAATCGCCCTGAAACGGGGAATTATCGAACTGTAGCCCTGGGCTCGCCTCTCGTTATCCAGCCGGCCGCCTCGAAAGAGGCGTCGTCAGGGCTCTTTGTGGGGCTCTATTCCATTGAGATTCCTACGAACATGGATAGCATAGTCGAGGGGTGTCGAATGCGACGTTTGTATTCCACATTTGCCGGAGGTTGGCCTGGTATCGGTCTCATTCTGATACGGCTCGGTGCCGGCGTTGCCATAATGAATAGCGTAGGTTCCGTCTTTCTGGGTAATCCGCCTGTCCCTGAGGCAATCGTGGCCATCCTCCTTGCCGCGGCAGCGCTTCTTCTCGGCGTCGGTTTCTGCACACCAATTGTGGGTACGCTGCTGGCGCTCATCGAGAGTTGCAGCGTTTTTATGAGACCTTCTGCGTGGCTGCTTCACCTTTTGATCGCGATCTTCGGTTCTGCCCTAGCGATGTTGGGACCGGGACTATGGTCGATCGATGCTCGCTTGTTCGGATGGAAGCGCATCGAGCCCTTGCCACATAAGAGCTAGCCGCCACAAATTGAAAGAGATCAGCCTCTTCCTCGAACAAGCCCCCCTTGCCTTCAGAACGAGGTGGCCACTTGCCACAACGTAGGTCCTAGTTTCCCTCAAAGCGGAGCATCGCGAAATCCGGCCCGGGTACAGAATGACAAGCAGATAGATGTAGTCGCCGAATCGAGGAAATGAGATCAGGTCCTTCCAAACTCGAGGCAGAAGATGAGAAAAGTGAATGTACACAATCCAGCACAACAGCGAACAATATGCCGTTGTGACGCGTACGAGTCTCCGCTAAAGCTCTACGTTTCCGGCGTGCACCTCTCTTCGCGGAATTCGGCTCGACGGTCCGATTCGTTGAAACGATGCCTTCGAGATTGACGAACGGATCGCAGTCTTGCTCTAGTCCGATACTCCGGAAGCGATTTTCAAAAACGATGGGTCGCGGCCGGATCGCCTTTGATCAAGCCTCGGCTCCCACCGCCTGTTCTGAAACAAATGGATCTGGGTGATTCACTACATCAGAGAAAACAATCAACCACAAGACCAACTTCACTAATCTTTTGCCGATGAAACCGTTTTCACTCCTCCCCTTGCCGACTGTAGGTTCGGCAAACTTCTGAAAAAGCAGAACCTGTCTCCGCGACCGAAACCGTAAGCCGCCCCGTAAGCTAACGAATGGCTTACGTGTCATTACTCCCGGGCGTTCAGCGTTAGAGGCAAGATTGCTTCATGGAATGAAGCAATCGAAACGCCTGCTTGGCCTTGCGGACCGTGACTCCAACTCTCTCTAAGAGATTGTCCCCAGCAATCAAATCTTCAAGCTCAGAAGAGGCCGCTATTCGCCTCCCAAAGAGTTTGCCATTTGCCTTGTCCTGGGGCTGTTCCCAAACGGAACTCGTCGCACAATGCAAGAAGTCGCCGGTTCATTGGCATTAGGAGGACAAACACATGACACGCACTCAGCTTGAAATCACTCAGGAAGACATGTGGAGAACATTGGTCTTCGAACAGCGAACCACCCTCACACTCGCGGTTGAGATGCTTTTGCGTTGCCACCTATCTCCCGAACAAATCCTGGCCAAAACGGCGATGGCTCTGGAAGGCTCACACCTCGATTCGTGAGGTTTGCGACGACATGAACACGTTGATGGGCGAAATTCGTTTCGAGCCGAGACTGTCGTCTACATGCGCAAGAAATCCTACGCCGGCTCCAAGCACAAAGAGGATCAACATGACACACAAACTCGTGGCAACAGTAATCGCTATCGGACTGCTTGTAGCTTGTGTCTCTGCTCAGAGCACCCGGCAGGCTACCGGCACCGTTGACGGTGCGGTGTTTACGGTTGATGCAAACGGAGTGCACGCTGTCGTATCCACCGCACAAATTTCGTTGGACGGTCCTACACACATTGAGACTAAGAGTGATGTCGGAGGCAAGTTCGCATTCAATGCAGTTCCTGCTGGGGCGTACACGATTAACGCACAAGCACTCGGCTTAACTGGGAATCGGACCATTAGGGTTGCAGCCGGCTCTACTTCAGAAATAGCGTTGGAAATGAAAGTCGATGCCGTTGTGGAGTCGACCACGGTCACCGCCAGTACTGATCAGATAGACCCCAAAGAGTCTCCTGGAACGACCACGCTCGGCGAGTCGACTATCAGGAACATGCCCAATGTCGATGAGCGTTTCAGCAGTTTGTTGCCCCTGATTCCGGGCGTAGTTCGCGGTCCGAGTGGCTTAATCAACATGAAAGGCGCTCATGCATCACAGAGCGGATCGCTTCTCAACAGCGCTGACGTAACCGATCCAGCTACGGGCACTGCTGCACTCAATATTCCCATCGATGTGGTTTCATCCGTGCAGGTTCTCTCAACGCCCTACAACCCCGAGTATGGAAAGTTCACTGGCGCCGTTTCGAATGTCGAGACGCGGCCGGGGAGCTTCAACAAGTTTCGGTACTCCGTTCAGAATCTGCTTCCGCGTTTACGGAGAGTTGATGGGTCAATCATGGGCATTGCCGCGGCGACACCCCGAGTCACCATCTCCGCTCCGATTGTGAAGGACCGTCTTGCCATTACCCAATCGCTGGAATATCGCTATGAACGCGACCAGGTATATAGTCTGCCGCCACTCGAGGCGTGGAATCGTTCCGAAAACTTCAATTCTTATACGCAAATTGATGCCAACATTACGAAAAAGCAAACCGCCACTGCATCGTTTGCCATCTTTCCGCAAAAGCTCGATTACTACGGGCTGAACACTTTTACACCGCAGGAGAGCACGCCCAACTTACATCAGCGTGGATATCAGGAGTATCTGCAGCATCGCTATGTTACGGACTCGGGCAATCTGCTGACGTCACAGGTGAGCTTCAGAAAACTTGATGCTGATCTGTTGCCGAACAGCAATGAACCCTATCAACTTCTTGTTGAAACCACCAAGGGCGGTTTCAACAACCACCAAGACCGTAATACGACGCGGACAGAATGGGCAGAAGTCTTCCGTTCCCGCCCGTTCCACTACCTTGGATCGCATGAACTCGATGCTGGCGCAAACTTCGTGCACAGTTCCTATGATGGGCGTCAGGAATTTCTCCCGGTAGAGATTGTCGGGGTTGCCAACTATCCTCTGGAGCGAATCCAGTTTGGGCCAACTTCAACCTTCTCCATTCACCAAAACGAGACGGCCTGGTTCCTTGGCGACAAATGGACTGTTTCTAATCGTCTGACGTTCGATTTGGGACTTCGCTTTGATCGTGACTCGATCACAGATTCTGTGAACACGGCTCCTCGCGCCGGGTTCGTCCTTGCACTGACAGCCGATGGGAAAACAATGCTCAAAGGCGGAGCAGGGTTCTTCTACGACCGGGTTCCACTCAACGTCCCAGCATTTGGTTATCTACCGGGTCGTACAGTGACTCGACTGAATCCAGCTGGTGAGGTCATCCGTTCTACAAGATATTCGAACGTCATCTCGAACGGTCTCGAAAATCCGCGCAGTGAAGTCTGGAACCTCGAACTCAATCGTGAGGTTACGAGCAATCTTCTGATCCGAGTGGGGTATCAGCAGCGCAATACAGTCCACGCGTACTACGTCAATCCCATTGCGTCAGGATCGACTGGCGACCTTTCGTTATCGAACCGCGGAAGCGACATCTACAAAGAATTTCAGGTCACGGGCCAATATCGAATTCACCATAGCACCCTGAACGCCTCGTACGTCCATTCGCGCGCATACGGTGACCTAAATGATTTCAACCAATTTTTCGGCAACAACCCTCTGGCGGTGATTCAACCTAATCAGCGCGGTCGTTTAGGCTTTGACTCGCCTAATCGGGTCCTGTTCTGGGGGGAGATTGCCGCACCGTGGAAATTGACGATCTCTCCCGTAGTCGATATCCACAATGGCTTCCCTTACTCAACGGTCAACCAGTACCGCGAATTCGTGGGACCGAGGAATGAATCGCAATTCCCTCGTTTCGTTTCGACCGACCTACAGGTCTGGCGCCGTGTTCGTCTGCCCGTAAAGGAGAGCCACGCCCGGGTCGGATTTGGTGTCTACAACGTCTTCAATCGCGACAACTACCGCGATGTTCAAAACAATCTCGACAGCTCTCGGTTCGGCCAGTTCTTCAACGGGCCCAGCCGGACCTTCCACGGCAAATTCGTACTGGAGTTTTAAATCATGAACCTCACTATCAAGATCGTCTTCTCCACTTTGGCAGTCTTGCTTTCCGGAGTGCCGAGTGCTTTATCCCAAACCAGCGATTCGCTTCCATCCGCGGATGACGTCGCCGCGAAGATGATGCAGGCTGATGCCGAGCGCAGGTCTGAATTAGCAGGGTACACAGCCATGCGCCGTTATGTCGCCGTCAACCAGAACCGGCACGCCGAGATGGTGGTGCGCGTCGAGTGCTCTCCTGATGGCGCGAAGCACTTCACGGTGATCTCCGAAGAGGGATCAAGCGCGATCCGCAAGCATGCTCTTTATAAAATGCTGAGCGAGGAGAGTATGGCGTCACGCCGCGAAGCCCGCGAGGGCAGCCGTATCACGCCTGCGAACTACAAATTCAACATGCTTGGGCAAGACACTCTCGACACCGGTCCCGCATATGTACTGGCGATCGTTCCCAAAACCGACAACAAATACCTGATTGAAGGAAGGATCTGGGTCAGCGCGACGGATTACTCGATCGTTCGCGTCGAAGGCAAGCCTGCACGAGATCCGTCCTTCTGGGTTCATGACGTGCATTTCGTTCACACGTATCAGCGAGTTGGTCAGTTCTGGTTTGCCTCGTCAACCCACAGCACGAGCGAGATCCGAATCTTTGGGCGCTCCGAACTGACCATCGAAAACTCTGATTACGCGCTCAACCCACCGAAGAAACATACAGCGGAAGCAGATACGGTAGCGAGACTGGTCCAATGAAGAAAGTTCAGCTCATTATCGCATTCGCTGCACTGGTGCTATTCGCCTGGGCGATCGCTCATGTTGGCCTCTCCACGATAGTGACGCAATTGAAGGCCATGCGGGTTGCGCTACCGATTGTGATGGCCCTGAGTGCGCTTCGCCTGTTCCTGCAGAGCACCACCTGGTCGGCATCACTGAAGGGCGGGAATGTTGCTGTGAATACAAGAACCTTGATCGGAGTTCGGCTGGCTTCGCAGTCAATGGGGTACCTCACAGTTCTCGGTCCGGTTATCTCCGAGCCGATGAAGATCAAACTTCTCGGGACATCCAGCGAACCAACCATTACGGCTACTTTTCTGGATACCGGAGTGTACTGGTTTAGCTCGGCTTTGGTTGCCATTTCAGGCATTGTTTGTCTTCCTCTAATCGCCACTCATGGTGCAGCCTACCATTGGGTTCCGGGTATCCTTGCGCTCGCTCTCGCCATTTTCGCTATTACACGGCGCACTCCCATCCTTCCTGGCGTTGCGCGCGCGCTTGGCCAGCGCGCCCCTTCCTGGCTCACAAGGGCAGAACAATTTGAAAGATCTATTCGAACCTATCGCCTCGAACAGCCTGCATTGGTTAGCCGGATGTTCTGGACAGGCGCGGCGTGCCAACTGCTGATCGCTTCCGAGGTCTTGGTTGTCTTGTGGTCGCTGCATCTACCCATTCATTTCTTCGCGGTTATGGCCATTGAAGGAGTGACGCGTTCATTGAAACTGGCGGGCGGTTGGGTTCCAGCGAGAGTCGGATTTGACGAGGGCGGTGCGATTTCGGCATTTGCGGTCGCCGGGCTTTCGCCTATGAATGGCTTGGGACTGGCCTTGACTCGCCGCGTACGCGATCTCCTTTGGGCCCTGATGGGGATTATCTGGCTTGTTTGGAGTACCCGCAGTCTGCGCCCCCGCCATGCAATCACGCTTCAACACTCCAGCAATTCTTCTGAACGAGGTATTTAGATGCAAGCCCTCATAGCCATTCCTGAATTCGCTAGTGTGATCGATAAACAGAAAGCAGCAGAACTACTGATGCACCCAGTCGCCGGAGTTCCTCTGCTAAAGAGAATTGTTCTCACAGCGAGCCGCGCTGGAGCAACCGACGTTCTTCTGATTTGTCCCGAAGCCCAGGGCCACGCAGTCCCACAGGAATTTTTGCGGGAAGTCTCTCAAGGCGGAAGCAAAATCCGTGTCATTAAGCTTGACAAATTCAATCCCAAAGATCCCTCAGGTTGGGCAACGCTGCACCTGAATGATGAATTCATTTGGGTGCCGTGGAACTGGGTCACAACCAAGCAGTTCCTGAAAAACCTTCCTCTCCTTACCATGACCTCGGTGGACTGGGCTAAGCCTGCTCATATCTCCTTACATGATGTTGTCCACAACGACTCGACATCCACTCTCCCTATTTCTCAAGCTGACGGCATCCGAGTCACGTCAGCGGATGTTACCGAGAGTGCTGAACGCTTTCTGGTCGCACACTCCGGCAAAGTTCTGGATGGGATTCACACGAGCTTTAACCGCCGTCTTTGCCGTCCATTTGTGCGGCTTCTTTCTCATACATCGGTGACCCCTAATGCAGTCACCTTCGGTGGTGTCATCGTCTCGATTGTGTCGGCCGTCGCTTTTGGACACGGAGGCTACCTGTATTCGGTTCTGGGTGCCTTGCTGTTCTACATCGCAGGCCTCTTTGACGAGATGGATGGAATGTTGGCACGAATCAAGTTTGCGGAATCGCCGCGCGGGACATGGCTTGAAGGGTTTGCAGACGGACTTAGTTACCTTCTGTTGTTTGGTGGAATCACCATAGGCCTAAACCACCGATACGGCAGGCCCGCTATCCTGATGGGCATCCTGCTTCTCGTTGGGGCTGCTCTCGCCTTAGTCACTACTTCGCTCCAGCGCCGCCGCGCTACCACGGCCGACCGGCCAAATGAATATCTGGGCAACATGTACCAGCTACTCGATAAGGATTCAGGAAACTGGATCTCTCGTATGGTGCGCCAGCTTCAGGCCTTCGTGAGAAGAGGCATATTGGTCCATTATATTTTCATCTTCACACTCATCGGAGCGCTGCCTCTGATCTTTGTCCTTGCAACACTCGGCGCTCATCTCACCTGGATTCTGACTCTGTATTTCAATCGCAGATTCTTTGCTCAATCGTTCAACACCCGAGCAACACCCACCGCAAGCACAATCAAGGAGGCACTATGAAGGCGGTAATATTAGCTGCAGGTCAAGGTACCAGGATTCGTTCCATTCATGGCGAACATCCAAAATGCCTGATCGAAGTGGACGAAACGACGATCCTGGACCATCAACTCGAAGCACTCTCAATGGCTGGAATCCATGAGGTGGCCATTGTGGTCGGCTACGAGAAGCAACAGATAGTCGCTCACATCAGAGACAGACGACTGAGTGATAGTCAGAGAATTCATTTCATCGAGAATCCGGCGTTCGCGATCACTAACAACATCTATTCGCTTTGGCTGGCAAGTGATTGGCTGCGTGGCGACAGTTTTATCGTCTTGAATGCCGATGTCATCTTTGATCCCGACATTCTAAACTCCGCGGTACAACCCTATGCAGCGATCTCGATGATCGTGGACCCATTGTGGAGGGACGAGACGATGAAGGTGATTATCGAAGGCGACCGGGTGACTCGAATGAGCAAGAAGATTTCGCGAGAGGAGTTCAGCGGCACGTACATAGGACTTACAGTCTTCTCGAGGTCTATACAACAGAGATTTCTCAGCAAGCTGAACGATCTCGTCCTTGCAGAACGTGCAAATGAATTCTTCAATTTAGCTGTGCAGGAACTCGCAGACGAAGGTGTTCACATCGGTTACACGAGCACAGACGGGTTGGCCTGGGCCGAAATCGATGATCCGCTGGACCTGACCTTCGCACAGCAGAGCGTTTTTCCAAACCTCACGGCCGCAAGAATCGCCTGACTATGTCAACTAAAGAGCTCATTGCAGAGAATTTCGCCCCAAGTCAGTGGCTTTCCTGGCCGCGGAGCTCCATACGAGTAGTCGACTGGAACATTGACCGTGGCCTGCAACTTCGATCGATCATAGATTTCCTGGAGGATGCGAACGCAGACATTCTCATTCTTCAGGAAGTCGACATCAATGCTCGACGAACTCGGCGTCTGAACATTGCTCAGGAGATAGCCCGAAAGCTGCGTCTGAATTATGTCTTCGGTCGTGAGTTTGTGGAGCTAACCCAAGGTTCGAACAGCAGCCCTGCTTACCACGGGCAAGCCACACTGTCCCGAGGCCGAATTTCAAACTCGCGGATCATTCGTTTCCAACAGCAGTCCGACTTCTGGAGACCACATTGGTACCTGCCAACACTGGCACCGTTCCAGGAGAGACTCGGGGGAAGAATTGCGCTGGTTTCCGAGATCAACGTCTCTGGTGTTTCACTTGTCTCTTACAACCTGCATTTGGAGAGCCGCGGCAACGACGAATTGCGACTTGCCCAATTGGATGAAGTTTTAAAGGATGCTAGGGCATACAAGCCTGAACGCCTGGTGGTCATCTCGGGCGACCTAAATCTGAATGCATCCAGTCCCTCGCCCGCCGAAGCGATAGCCCGGGCTGGATTCATCCATGCTGTACCAACCGGTCGCCTGGCAACCACTCCTGCACGCCATCTCCTCGAACCTGGCCGGCATATAGATTGGACATTCGTACGCGGTCCTATGCAGACCGACAAGGGACTCGTCCACAACTCAATCAAAGCCTCTGATCATTATCCAATCTCATTCGAGGTCAGTCTTTCCAGTGGGAACTGAAAGGGGTCTGTTCTCGGAGGCTAATTCTGACTGTACGTTGCAGAGTGCATTCTTGTGACACCCACACACGAGGTCGTACCGATGGCCATCTCGGGTCGGAAATTCTCGGTTGATATCACCAATGCCTTGGATCAACCAGCACTCTATCCTCAGCTCTGAGTACCTGTACGGTGGACACAAGAATTCGACTATAGGTATTCAGTGGGATATCGAAGGGCTGAAAGCGTTCTGCAATATCCAGGTCATCGCCGCAAAACGATAACAGGGCGGAGGCAGAGTCTGGATCAGCTTGAAGGATCGTACGCCGTGTGCAGAGTCAGACCGCGTTACTGGATTCGTTCGCTCGAGGCAATAAGGAGAGATACTGATGCACGAAGGCGATCGCCATGCTGCCCTCTCCCACGCTGCTGGAAACACGCTTGATAGAGTTGTAGCGGACGTCGCCAACACAGAAAATACCCGGAAGATTGGTTTCCAGAAGAAACGGAGTGCGATTTGCTGTCCAACCAGTAAAATCGGTAACCTCTCGTCCAGTGCGAATGTAGCCGTCTTCTCGGAGGAGCTGCGTTGGTAGCCAATCGGTTGCTGCATCGGCACCGATCATGACAAAGAGCGCGTCCGCGAGGCGCTGCTTCACTGAGTCTCCTCTTTTTCGTGTACAGATCGTCTTCAAGTAGTCTGTCCCGTCCACAGAGGCGACCAGGGTCTCCGTCTCAACGTGAATGTGGGGCACGAGAGTGATTTGATCGATCAAGTATTGCGACATGGTGCGCTTGAGATCCGCACCTCGGAGAAGCATGGTTACGGAGCTTGCATAGTCCGCGAAAAAGAGAGCCGCCTGGCCAGCCGAGTTTCCCCCACCAACGATGAAGGCACGTTTTCCCGTCACAGTCGACGCTTCTGCACGCGCAGCTCCATATAAGACCCCTCGTCCGATAAAGCGTTCCACACCCTCTGCGTCTAGCCTGCGCCAATTGACTCCGGTGGCTAGAATCACAGTCTTTGTCTCGACTGTTTGCTGACCGTCAAGCACAACGGTGTATGCAGAGCTGGAACACGGACGAATCTCCTGGACCTCTCGGGTAAGAATGACTTCAGCTCCAAACTTCAGCGCCTGCCTAAACGCACGTTGGCTCAGAGCGTCTCCGGAGATTCCATTTGGGAATCCCAGGTAGTTTTCGATTCGAGAAGAGGTACCAGCCTGACCGCCAGCGGCGTCGCGTTCCACCAACAAAACGCGCAGCCCTTCAGAGGCCCCGTATACGGCGGCTGCCAGTCCACCCGGACCCCCGCCAACAATCACCACATCGTAACTCTGAAACTTTGGCACGATTTGGAACCCGAGCGCTTCAGCCATCTTGCGCACTGTAGGGGGATTGCTTATGCAGAATGAACCCTCCACGACAACGGAAGAGCCTGCGGGGTCCGATAGGCTAGACGAAACGAATTCTGGCATTTGCTCACGATTCACCCACTCGTATGGGATCCGGTTCATACTCAAGAAGTTTCGAATGCCTCGGCACTCGTCATCGAATCTCGACCCGACAATCCGCACTCTGCTTGATGGAAGATTCAGCATGTACTTCTGCACGAGTTGTACCCGTTCGTTGAGGGTTTGCAGAATTAGAGCGCTGCACTCAGGAGACCGCCGGATTAACTCCTGGAGGTGCTGCGGATCAAGCCGCGCAAGACGGCAAGTCGTCTTTGCGCGAATCGATGCTGGAGCAGCTGTAGCCATAAGAATGGGCAACTCGCCGAAGAAATCCCCCGCCTTGTGCTCGTCAACTTCTGTTCGCCGGCCCATCACGTCCTTAACGACTTCGGTTGCACCTTCCATAAGCACAAAGAACGAGGTGGGCTCTCCCTCATGTATCAGATACTCGCCCGGCTCCAGATGGAGGTCAGCGGTGTGCTGTGATAGCCACAGAAGGTCCGCTTCCTTCAGGCAGGAAAAGATTTGTGTCTGCTTTAGTTCACGGGAGCTCAGCATACGACGGTTCCTCCTTTCTGCGATGGTGATGCATTGCCGAGATTGATGCTTGAGACACATGGCTGTGCTGCTGGATTCGCGAAGCGTCTTGCCTCGCTGTTTCGAGCACCCGGTTCAGTGAGGCAACATCCTGCAAGGTGAGATACTGGCCGAGGTCACGGTCAAAGACCGCATCGAGAGCCCACTGCAGTCCGACCCTCAGTTTCTTCTCGAGCCTCGGCAGCTTGAGCAGGTAGACGGTACGCCACAGGATCCAACCCACAACCCCAGAGAACTTGAGGCCGAAGATCCTTGCGACACCGGTCCGCCGGCCGATCGTGGCAAGCTGTCCGGGCGCCGTGTACGTGAAGGGCATGGTTCGTTTTCCCTTCAAGCGGGCACAGATGTTCCTTGCTGCATGCCGCCCCGCGCGAAGAGCATGCTGGGCAGTCGGAGGGTAGGGAAGTTTTGAAGCTGGGTCGATGATCGCCGCGCAGTCGCCCACAGCCCATACCCCAGGGGTCTGAGGGACTTCCAGAGTGGGATCAACCACTACTTTTCCCTTTTGCAGGTCCCATGGAATGTTTTTGAGGAGAGGACTGGGCGAAACACCTGCGGCCCATACCAACGTGTCGGTCGGGATGATTTCCCCGTCACTGCACCGCACGGCCCCATCCTCAAAAGCGATCACTTTGGCGCCGAGTTTGATCTCGACCTGACGTTCCGTGAGCTCTTCCTGTGTGTACTGGCCAAGCTCTTCGCCGAGTTCAGGAAGGATCGCCTTTCCGGCGATCAGTACCACGCGAACTTCGCGCGGGTCAACCCGGCCATAGTGCGGGAGGCTCTCACGAGCAAGATCATTGATTGCTCCCACCGTCTCCACGCCGGCGAAACCACTACCTGCAACTACAAAGGTGAGCATCCGCTTCCGCCGCTCAGGATCGGGTTCAACGCTTGCGGCTTCGAGCAGCGCAATCACCTTGGCGCGCAGCATCACCGCATCGCCAAGTGTCTTGATCCCAAGCGCATGTTCGGCTACACCTGGAATTCCCAAATAGTTCGTCTCCGACCCGAGCGCCAGGACCAGGTGGTCGAACGGCAACTCGCGGATAAACACTCCGATTCCGTAAGAGAGCGTCACTTGCCGGGCTACAATGTCGATCGCTTTGATTTCCCCGCTCAAAATGGTTACATGCCGAACCAGCTTGCGGAGAGGATTGCAGATTTGGGCCGGCTCCAGATCTCCGGATGCCACCTCATCAAGCATCGGTGTAAAGAGAGTGAAGTTATCTCTACTGATGAGGGTAACCTCGACATCGCCACGTTTTGCCGCGGTTCGATCGAGGTATCGCGCCGTCTCAACTCCTGCGAATCCGCCTCCCAAAATGACGATTTGTGTTTTTCGAGTCTTCTCATTGGTTTCATGCATCATGTTCGGGGACCTCAAGGGCAACTTCGAGCTGGTTCGATAGGAAAGAGCACAGCGAGAGAGTCGTTGTTCAGAAAAGGCTCTCGGTTAAGTTGGAAGTGAACCTGATCTGGCCGTTCTTATCGGCAGCCTTCATCCGGATCTCGAAGGCAAATGTGGAGAGCTGTTGCTCCGAGAAGCCTACGACGCGCTCCCTCCCATTCTCATCCGTACCCTGCACGAAGACGACGCCTGCTTCCCCTCGATAAACAAACCTATGGACCGTAATCGCTCCAATGGATGTGTGAAGAATGTAGAGTGCGTCGTCCGGCCTTTGGATAACAGATCGGACTTCACGATATACGTCCCAGAAACGTGCGCTCATAGCTCCTCCTTAGGCTTTACCCCGGTCGCTATTCAGCGGGCAGGGGCCAGGTAGTCTGGCGAATTGAAAGTTCTTCCTCGCCGTCTACTTACCGGGCGGAGGCGGGTAATTCCTGAAAAGTTTGACCGTGGCCTTTTGCAGGATTTGGTAGTTCTTATTCGGGTCTTTCTTGAGGTTGACGGTCTTGCTGGCATCTCCGCGCCAGATCAACTGCTTTCTTGCAGGGTCATACAGGCCCACAACCAGCGTCCCAATGGGGATGGTGGATGTCTGGCCCTGAACCGAGCTGAAGCCGCCCCAGAATGGACCTCCGCCCCCAGCCACCGGTTTCCGAGCTCGACAGATTTATGCTCTTTTTCCTCATGGACGTGGGCCTGGAAGCCCACCAGAAGGTCCCCGCCCTTGTCCACCTTTGTGAGACCTTTCTCTGCGAGCTGTGCGTCGACCGCACGTCTAATGTCCTGATCGAGCAACTGATCATCTGAGACATTGCTACCCCTCATCGATGTGGGGCCAACCGGGAAACTTGGCAAGCCAGCCGGGACGTCGGACTCTGGAGGGCCGCTCTGGGGGATGATCCATTGATAGGTCCGATAGGATTGAAAGTTCGCGCCGCGGTCATAGTTGTAGTGAACTTCCTGTCCCTTGGCGCAGGCGAGCATGAGCAATAAAGATAGTGGCAGTGTCAGATATTTCGTGATTCTCATAGAATTTCCTTTCGATATCAACGCCACACATCGGGTGATCAAGGTCTTAACTCATCAACTGGGAGTCGCAGACAGACAAGAGAAGTCCGCCAATATCCAGTCACTTGTTGGTGCGATGCCTGATCGATGAATCTTGCAATTCTGATTTAGCTCAGGTGCCGAGGCTCACATTTCCAGTGGGAATCCGGTGCACTGAAGTGACGAGGCTGACGAACTCCGGAAATGACTCAAACTCCTCCCTCAAATGCTCCCATTCACGCATAAACAAGGGGCTCCGGAATCTCCGCTCAGCAGAACGCAGCATCAACTCCCACATTTGTTTCGGTATGCGGTGCTCGCGAAATAGAAGATAGGTTAATGAAACAAGAGTGCAGAATCGCATCATCGAGGTAATGACATCCTCACTGCACTCAGGAAGCTCTGGGCCACATGGCAAGCTCATCATCCAGAATCGCGACGTAGAGTTCTTCAGCAGTTCGTCATAGTGAGCATAGAGCGCCAGGAAGATCTGCGTTTTCACCTGCTCGCGGCGATTCAAGACGGCGACAACCAAGCCGAGGCCTCCCATAACCAATGAGAACACCGTCGTGTATTGAATGATCTGTCCAATATTCATAATCGTCACGCGTGTATCCCGGATATTGCAGGCACCTCTGAAGACTTTGCTGAAGCAGCAGAACCGGTGTGCTCTTTGTTTTCCCAACGGATCAACTTCAGGTCCAGTACGACGAAGGAGTAGAGGATCGGCACCAGGCCGAGCGTCACGAAGGTGGCGATCGTCAGGCCACCGATCTGTGCGTAGCAAAGGGGCTCCCAAAGTGGGCCACCGTGAACAGCCAGCGGAAACAGCGCAATCACCGTAGCTGCGACCGTGATCATGACGGGGCGCAAACGAAGGATGCCCGCATCGATCAGCGCCAACGCCAGGTCCTCGCCCTCCTCTCTTCTCTCCTCGATAAACTCAAACAGCACGATGATGTGGCTAACGATCACCCCAATGAGACTGATGATTCCAAGGAACGCCATGAATCCGAATGGTTGTCCCATGATGGCAAGCGCGAAGACGGCTCCGGTGATGCCATAAGGAATGGCCGCAAAGACGATCAGTGGCTTAAAGGCATGCTTGAATTGCGCGAGCAGTGCCAGATAAATGCCGAACACGCAAATCACCAGTACCGTTGCAAGGTCACCAAAGCCGCTGACCTGCTCTTTCTGCTCACCCGCAAAGCGGAAGATAAATCCGTTTGGCATCTGGTTCTGGAACTCTTTCAGCTTTGGCATGGCCGCCGAGATGACCTCCGAAGCTAAGTGACCCTCGGCAGGCCAGCACTGCACCGTGATGGTCCGGTACTGATCGAAGCGTTTGGTCTTCGACGTTACCGGTTCCAGGGAAATCTTCGCCACCTGATCAAGAGGAACTGGAGGCGTGTCCTGCCGCGAGAAGATATAGAGATTGTGCAGATCGGAGAGCTGGGCTCGCTCTTCCATTCGGGTGCGCCCGGTTATCGAAATCTGCTTGTCGCCATCTCTCAGGACACCGGCTGAAACGCCATGAAGGGCCGCATCGATGGAATCGGAGACATCCGCGTTGGTGACATGCGCCATGTTTGCCCGGTCTACTTCGACGTGTACGACCTCTCTAACGCTCGGATCGCCCCAGTCGTCGCGAACTCTGGCCGCGATGGGGATGCCGCGGAAGATCTGCTTCAGCTTCTCGGCTTCTGCTCTCAGGCGCGGCAGATCTTCACCGGAGATTCTCACCTGGACCGGTATTCCCACCGGCTTGCCGGTTTCGAGGGTCCGGGTATCGATGATGGCCCCTGGAATCTGCCTGTCGAACTCCGGCTGCAGGAGGGCTAAAAGAGGGGTTGTGTCATGCGTGTCTTTGGTTCGCAGGATCACCTGAGCGTAGTTTGTTTGCCTGTCCTCAGGTGTCGCGCTGCTCCAGAAACGGGGACCGCCGCCCCCGACAAATGTCGTCATCGATTGCAAGACATCCTTTGGGTGTCCGTGCTCCGGATGACTCTTCCCGTACTCTTCCGCAACCCGGCGGGTGATCGTTTCCACCTGCTGAGCGACCGCGCCGGTCGCGCTTGCAGGAGAGTCTTCCGGCAGCCACACGTCGATGTAAGAGAAATATTGAAGATCCTTAGGGAAGAACTGCGGCTTCAGCATAGAGAACATGACTCCGCCCGCTACCAGCAGAAGCAGCGACGCTGCCAGGCAGAGCTTCCTGTGTTGAATAGCCTTCTTTGCCGTTCGGAAGTACCAACCCGTGAATCCATGCTGCCGCCTTTCCTCGATAGGAGTCTCGACCTTGCTTCGCAAAAGAAACGAGCTGATAAGCGGCAGAAAGGTCACGGAGACTAAAAGCGCGGCCAGGAGCGAACAACTAATAACAATGGGCAGGCTGTAGAGGAACTTGCCTGTATCTCCGGGCAGCAGAAGAAAGGGCAGATACGAGACGATATTCGTCACCGTCGCATACGCCATCGTCTTGAACAATTTCGTCGGCCCCAGCCAGGCCGCGGTGGACCTCGGCTGCCCCTCGCCCAGTTCGCGCACAATCGCGTCGCCTGACACCACTGGAACATCTACCAGCAGCCCAAGGGCGATAATCAGGGAAGCGATTGAGACCTGTTGCAGGTCGATCCCGAGGGTGTTGATTATCCCAAACGTGATGGCCAGCGTAATCGGCATCGAGACCGCAATCAACAAGGCCGTCCGCCAGCTCCAGAAGCCAATAAGGGCTACAACCACCACCAGGACCAACGCTTCAATCAAGCTGTGGCTGAAGAGCTCAATACTGTCGTGTACCTGCAGGGGCTGGTCTGAGGTTCTGGCCAGGACCAGGTCAGGCGGCAATGTCTTCCTGACGCTCTCGAGGTTTGCGTCCACCTGTTCGCCGAAAGAGCTAATCTGTTCGCCCTTTCTCATCTGCACCGAGAGTGTAATCGCGCGTGTTGTGATCCATTTGTCGCTCTCATCGCGGCGCGTGAACCGGTTCAGGAACGAAGGCGGATTATCGTATCCTCTTTCGATCTCCACCAGGTCGCGCAGGTAGAGCGGCGTTCCGTTCGGCGATGCGCCGATGATCACATTGCGCAGATCGTCGATGTTCTTGAACTCGCCGGTGGTGCTGACGCTGACGGTGCGTCCGTGCGCGTTGAGGGTCTGGCCGCTGTCCGGCAAGTTCCGGGCGGCGAGGATGTTGGGCAGATCCGACGGCTTGAGCTTGTACTGCGCCAGGCGCTCCTGCGAGAAATTCAGAAATACGTTCTCGCTCAGGACACCGGAGCGCTCCGCTTTCGACACGATCGGGAGCGTTTTCAGGCTTCGCTGAATCGTGTCGGTAAAGTCGTCCAGATCGCGATAGGTGTATTTATCACCCGCTACGGCCTGAAGCGCTGCGGTGGTGGTGGAAGGGTCGTCGATGATCGCAGGCTTCCATGCATCAGGATGAACCTCATCCGTTTGCAGGTCCTGAGTCGCAAATTTCTTCAACGCCGATTGCAGGTCGGGAGTGCTGAGGTTTGTCGCCAGGTCCACTCCCGTGAAGCCTGCTCCGGAAAACATACGCACATCGGTACAAATATGCTGCGTTGCCATGTCCTGGGCAACCAGGGACAGCTTGCGTTCTATTTCGGCACTCGCCAGAGACTTTGGGAACACGACTACGACGGAACGCCGTGGCTGAGTCTTGGCAGCCAGGCCACTCCGAACCTCCCGGATCTGTGACTCAACCAGCTTGCTCACCCATGCAACCTGCGCCGGGTCCGCCGGCGGACTCGCTACCGTGAGCATCAATGCGGAGGTGTCGCCAAAGTCCTTGATGTATTGAATCGGCCCGGCGCCCTTCGGAAGATCGTGAATAGAATCCAGTCTGATCTTAAGATCGTCCAGTTCCTTGTCACGGTCGTACTTTCCTTTTTCCGCCAGCTCGAACTGAACCATGGCCGAGCCGGTTCTGGAAGCGCTCTTTATCTCCGTGACCCACTGATTTGTAGAGATGGCCTGCTCGATCCTCTTGGTCACCAGTTGCTCTACCTGATCGGCCGATGTTCCCTGCCAGGACACGATGACCAGAGCCTGGCGCGAAGGAACGTCCGGATCTTTCCTCTGCGGCATCTTGAGCACCCCGTAAATGCCCCACAGCAGGGCAACCGCGAGACAGACCCAGGAGACGTGCTGCTGGTCGATAAAGAAGCGGGCGAGATTCTGTTTCTTGTCCATGGACGGCTCGTTGTATTCGTGTGCCATTGCTTGGCCTCCTAGTTGGCCACCCGGATCGGGCTTCCATCGCTTAGCTGGTTCGTGCGGTTAACAATGATTCGTTCTCCTGGCGTGAGGCCTTCGTCGATGACGACCGACTTGCCGAAGGTTTCCCCAACTCTCACGCTCTTCAACTGCGCAAATTGCTTCCCGTCGCGCTCTTTCACGGTGAAGACCGAGTAGTTCGTCGAGCCCGATTCCGCAGTCATCAAGGCCGTCATTGGAACGACAGGCACCGTCTGCGAATCGCCGCGGTTGATGCGGGTATTGGCGATCATGCCCACTTTGAGCGAGCGGTCCCGGTTCGGCAGGGTGACTTCGATGTTGAAGACGCGCGAGTCATGATTAGCCGAAGCGGCGATCTCCGTAATCCGACCTGTGAGCGTCCGACCCGGTACGGCCTCAACTCGCACAGGCAACTCTGCTCCTAATTTGAGGTGCGCCAACATGGTGTCGGGAATTCCGAAGTTCACCTTCACGACGCGGGTATCATCCAGCTTGAATGCGGCTGTTCCGGCAGCTACCAGGCTGCCCACTTCCACACTCTTTTCGACAATTACCCCGGGCATGGGAGCGGTCAGCCTAGTATCGCCAAGGTTGATTCGCGCGGATGTAGTCTGCCCCTGCGCTGCGTTCAACTGGCCACGGCGATTTTCGATCTGACGGATGGCGGATTCCACACTGGCTGTCGCAGCTGTGTGCTGCTCCACGGCCGAGTCGTAATCCGGGCGAGTCATCGCCTTAGCGGCGTACAGACCCTCTGCGCGATCGAAGTCCAGGTCCGCCTTGACCTGACTGGCCTTTGCCCGGTCGAGTTCGGCTTGCGAAGCCTCGAACGCACCCTGCATCGCGTGCTGCTGGCCCACCGCTTGGTTGAAGGAGGCTTCGTAATCGGAGCTGCGCAGGTGCGCCAGTACCGCGCTGGCAGGTATCTCGTCGCCCACTTGCACATCACGCATTCGTCCATCGGCGCCCTTCACTCGATACAGAGCGGCGATGTAACCGGGTTGTCTGAAGGCCAGCTGGACCTCTGTGTCCGGACGAATCTCGCCGGAGTAGCTCCAGTTTGGTTGCACCTGCTGCAGCGCTACGGTCTCTGCTTGAACCGGAACCGGCTCCTGACCTTCCTTCTGCACCTTGGTCCCGCAACCGGCGACAACATAAAGCGTAGCTACACTTAGAACTCCCAATAACACTCGCATCACTTTTCTCCAATCGCCTTTTTTAAGTCGGCTCTGGCCTTCCAGAAGGCAGCGAGAGCTTGCTGCTGCTGGCTGTCGGCAGAAGCCAGATCCGACTGCGTTTCAAACAAAACTCTGCTCAATACCGCTTGACGCTTTACCTGTTCCTGAACCTCCTTGAGCTTCTGCCGCGCCGCGCTTTCCGTTGCATCGCTCAAGGCCAGTTGCCGGCGCGTGTTCTCCACTTGCCTGCGCGCATCTCTCACCTCCAAAAGAATGCTGCGTTCCGTAGCACTCACTCCGACCTTGGCTTGCGCTTCCTTCACCCGCTTTCCCGCGTATTCCTGATGCTTGCGCCCCCAGTCCCACGGTTCCCACTTCAGCGACAGACCAACGGTCCCGATATTGCTGGGCACAATCCCTAAGTTTCTAGTCCCGTAGTAATTGAAGGCCAGACTTAGATCGGGGATATACTCCGCCTTCTTCGCCCGCGCATCGTAATCGGCTTGCTGTACCTGGAGCTTTGCCTTCTTCAAGTCCGGCCGATCTTGAAGAGCGCGGATTTCCATTGCTTCGGGTGTCGCGAGATCGGCATCTACGTCGTCGAGCGCTGCTACACGGAACTGCGTGTGGATGTCACGGCCCATCAGGTCGTTCAACTTTTCGGAAGCCGACGCAACCCTGTCGGTCTCATCGCTGATGGCATTCTGTGTCTTCAGCAGTTGCGCGCCGGCGTTCAGCAGATCCGATTCGAGAATCGTCTCTTTGCCCCGGTTCGCCAACGCCAGCCGATGCGATTCCTCGTAATAAGGAAGCGACGCCTGAAGACTATCTAGGACACTTTGCGTCTCGACAACGGAGTAGTAAGCGCGCCGCACCTGGTCCACTACCTGCTGGCGTGTCTTCTCCTGGTCCTGCCGCGTACCCTCCAGCCCCAGCGCAAGAGCTTTCAATTGCAGATGCAGCTTGTACTGCGTCGAAAGCGGCTGGGCAACCGAGACATTCACGGTGCCGGCCGGCTTTCGTGGGATTTCGATCTTCTGATCCGTTCCCGGGATCGGCCCGGTCCCGCTGTACGTTCCCAAAGAGCCCGCGGGAAACGTGACCGATGGCTTCGTCACCAGTTGCGCGCCCAGCCCTGTCACTTCGGTCGTGGCAAACCGTTGCGTCCGGTTTGCAGCCAGATCATGGGTGGCCCGCTGCGTCTCGAGGCTGGCGGTTTTCAGGTCACTGTTGTTTGCAACAGCAATATCAACCGCTTGTTCGAGCGTCAATTCAGGAAGGCTTGACTGTTGCCCCGCCGGCTGTGCAGCCGAGAGCACGGGGGATTGAGCTGTGAGATCTTGGCCTCGCGCCAGCAGTGTCAGCGTGCCTAATGTAAGAGCCAGGCAGACGTTTCGAGTGCTTCTGGCAGCATGCGGTATTGCTCGGCGCTTTGCCGCGGAGTTAGTGATCATAGTCGAGTCCTCCAGTATTCCCGCAGAGTTGGCAATGGAGCCTCAACTCCGTCGAATCAACCGGTGCCCAAGCAAAGCTCCCGGTCAGATCAGTACGTCGTCGGCGATGGAGATGCGCTGCGGTTCCAAAGCGGATCGAATTTTCAATCGCGCCCGCAGCAGAAGCGATTTGGCAGCTTCCACTTTGATTGCCAGTGTGCCAGCGACTTCTTGCAGTGTGCGACGAATTCCGTTTGGGGACAGCCCCAAGACGAGGCAAATCGCAAACTCTTTGGGAGGCGAATAGCGCCCTCTTCTGAGCCCGAAAATTTGATTGCTTTAGTGACAATCTCTTAGAGAGAGTTGGAGTCACCCTCCGCAAGGCCAAGCAGGCATTTCGAGTGCTTCGTTCCATGAAGCGATGGTGCCTCGAACGCCGCGCGCCCCGGGAGTAATGACACGTAAGCCGCTCGTTAGCTTACGGACCATTTACCGTGTAGGTTGTGGAGATAGGTTCAGCTTTTTCAGAAGCTTGGCGTATCTGCGGTCTGCATGGAGAGGAGTGAAAAACGGCTCGACCGCCAACAGATTCATAAAGCTGGTCTTGTGGTTGATCGCTTCGTCGAGGCATTGGAATGCTAGATTGAGATCTCCTATTCCGATTGCAGCGAAACCTTGCGCCAAGGGAGTTACGTATTGTCGGCGGGCGAGTTGATGCAATCTCGCGATAGATTCTTCCGCTTCGGCAAGGTTGTCTGCCTGAGCGTGGGCTGCGGCAACCAGGCCGATATCCAATGGTGAGACCGACGGCGAGAGACACCGTATGACCGCATCGTAACGTTGCTGCTGGAAGTTTAAGAGCCCTTCATAAAATCGTGCTTCAGGATAGTCACGATCCAGTTCAAAAGACTGCCGGAGATGGTCTGCGGCTGCTTCAAAATCTCCCTTTACGAAATAAACATAAGCCATGCGCGCGCAGTCGCTGGCGGAAAGCGGGTCCAGTTCCATCGAGCGGGTGAGCCCCGATTCCGCTGCCTCGATGTCCCCTTGGCACAACATCGCCATGGCACGAAACATGTGAGTCTGCGCGTGGCCGGGTTGTAGTTTTAGAGCGCGGTCATACATCCTGTTCGCTTCGTCCCAACGATACTCAAACCATGCACGAAGTTGGGCGAGCACCGCGCAGGTTTCTCCAGATTCCGGATCGAGCGCATAGCCGCGCTCCGCGTTCGCCTTCACTTCGGGATAGACCTCGCGTCCCGATACCAGCCCGAAAATGGAAAGAAGGCCGTTGGCCGCAGCCATGCCACTGTATGCTAGAGCGTAACCGGGATAGGTCTCAACCAGCTTCCGTAGCTGATCTAGTGCGGCGTGCAGTGTTTCAGGAGACTGTTGATGAATCAGGAATCGAGCTCGCAAGTATGCGGTATATGCCTTGAGATTCGGGGCTGACGGCCGATTCCGCCCCTGCGCGTCGGGCACTTGAACCCGGAGTAACTCCGCCACACTTTGTGCGATCTCTTCCTGAATGACAAACACTTCTTTAAGCTCACGGCGAAAAGTTTCAGACCATAAGTGATAACCGGATTCGGTCTGAATGGCCTGGACAGTGATCCTCAGTTGTTCGCCCGCCTTCCTGACGCTTCCTTCAATGACGAGATCAGCGCCGAGACTCTGGCCCACCTCCCGGATATCGATGCTGGCGCCTTTGAAGTGGAATGCCGATGTCCGTGCAATCACGTTCAATCCAGAAAGACCCGTAAGTGAGTTCGTAATCTCTTCCGTGATGCCGTCGCAAAAGTAATCCTGCTCTGGCTCTGGACTCATATTCACGAATGGCAACACGGCAACGCATGTACGATCGGAAGCCTTAGCTGCAACCTGTTCACGATACTTTGGCGGCTGGCTATCAAGCCAACGGAAGACCGGGACATAACTGCCCGGCCGCAATCCGATCAGAACGGGATCTGCGGTGCCCGGTCCCTCCTCGTAATAGGCCTTCAACTTCGATCTGAGGCGGCGGGCCTCGACCCGGACTATTGCATCGATGTTCGGATCGTATTTAGAGGTACGGTCGAACACTTCCATTGCAATCGAGAATTCCTTAAGGCTATCGATATCTCCATCGATGGTCCGATTCACGATGTGCGTTAGGAAGCGGCATAGCCGAGCTGACGAAACCAACCCAGGACTGTTCACCACACGCGCCAATTGGTCGCGAATTGCCGTGGTTGGCACGGGGTCAGCTGCGGAGTTGGCGATAAATTGTCCCGATGACGGGGGCGGCGTGGCCATTTACTGACCTCCGCCATTCATTATCCTCCACAAAACGTCGCCTGTTACGGCGAGCTTACGGCGGCTTACGGCCAACCGAAGAACGCAGGACATAGCGTGGAATCAGGATGAGTCAAACGGTGATGCAGACCAGCAGACGAGCAGGAACAGTAATTTTCGTGTCCAACAGGAGCCCTGAAGCGACAGTCGCGCAGGACATCAAAGCGCACGGTCTGATTATGCACTGGGCACACAACATCGAGACGGCAGCCGGCTTGCTCAACTCGGCACGCAGAAAGACCGTTATTGTCACGGAACTCGCCCTGACTGATGGCAATTGGAGAGACCTCGTCGAACGGGTCAGGTGCAATGGAATTCTTAGTCCAATTGTGCTGCTGACTCCTGCCAGTACGGCGGAACTCTGGTGGGACGCGCTCGAATGCGGCGTAGATGAAATCCTGCACGCACCTCTTAAAGCTTTCCGCTTGTGCCAGTTACTGGAAACACACTTCGCATGAAAGGCATCGTTTTCACATGAGATCACGCTGAACTTTGATGATAGCTATCGCTGGTTGGCATGAGTATTCGGTGCATGCGTATTGGCGCAGGCTTTCCGCGACTTGGAGTGATCAAGTCAAAAAATCTAATCGGAGTTACTGGATATGGTACAAACAGGATCCCACTTTCTCTTGAAGCGTTGTTCCGGTTCGGCTCGTTTTGTTCAGATGCGGCAGAGTCTTTTCAGTCTGCTCGATATTGTCCCGCGATCCGTGGATGAGTTAATGCGCTTCATCGGCAAGTTCCGAACCAAAGATGGGAGCGAGCTGGATATCGAATTGGCAGTCTGTGAGGCACTGGTGAACGCTATAGTTCACGGAAATGAACTGGACCCGAGTAAGCGCGTCTACGTTACATGCCATTGTGTGATGGATGGAGAAGTCTGCATCTCCATCCAGGACGAAGGGCCAGGATTCGACCCCGGTTGCGTGCCCGACCCTATCGCCCCAGAGAATCTTCTGCTCACGTCCGGTCGCGGAATCTACCTCATGAAGATGTTTATGGACGAAGTCTCCTTCCGGAAGCGCGGTTCCGTCGTACAAATGCGTAAGAACCCCAACGACTCCTCAAACTGCTACCAGGAAATCAGATCAGCGAGGAAGCCTCTGTTTGGGACGGCGACTTGATCCATTCAGGTTGCCCGATATTGTCTTCCGCGACCTTACATCCTGGACTTCCTTCAGCTCTTCGACAGCTACTGCGAGCGCGACCTCGAACCGCCATTCTTCGTGACATCGAAGCCTTCCTGCTGGGCTTCGTGGCCCGACAAAAACGAATGGTCATCGCGATGGACTTTCACATACAAGTCGAAGACTACGACCCATGGTGAGTCCCCCCAGTGGTATTGATCCGTTGCTGTTTGCCTGCCACATATTCGCACGAGAGCCCATTTGTCCGGTGGCTCTCATTTCAGCGAGCATCGCCTTCCTGCCGAAATAAGCGATGAGGCCCTAAGCCGCACGACTGAGCAATCAAACTGTGATCCAACGAAGCGACAACCGCGACTTTCCTGTCTTGCCCTGCGAAGGTCCACGCCAGCAGCTTTGCGCCCGCACCACTCCCCAAAGCTGATCTACAGATAATCCAGAGCTTCATGATAACCGCCGGGCTTTCGCCAAGGCGCGCCGCAGAGGGTGCTCAAAGCACAAACCGAGCCGTGGGCCCGAGCCAAAGCGAATCTCTGTTCGCGTGTCTCCAGTTTTTCCAAAAATCACTCGGCGCGCCACCGCGGAACCCACCCCGGCGATAGCGCCGTCGCTCAACAATCCCCTGTACTTCGCGGCTGCGCGGGCAGCCTGTTCAATCACATCGGCCACGATGTCCGCGTTAGAAATAGTGACGGCATGCGAAGAGTTCACCTCAGTGACGTGGGAGTGGGCACGATCGGCTTCGAACTTCTGTTCGTCAAGAGGGATGGCGAGATCCTGCAGTGTCCTAATTTGCCAGCTGGGCTTACTCCTCCATGCAGCGAATGTCACGTTCTCGTTCAGGGCTGCCAAGTTCATTGGGCGTTGGGTGGTGAGCATCAGTGCGGCGTCGCTCGCGGGCACATCGGCGGCGACGTTACTGTGGAATTTGTCGGCTTGGTAAAGGAGTTACGTGCCGTTGGTCCCATCGGGCAGTGTGTAGGAGACCGCCTCGACGGACGTGGGGAACGTGCTGCCAGGGAACGGTTCGAGCAAATTGCTTGCAGCTTTCCCTGCCGCGGGCATAATTGCTGCGGCGTAGATGAGGCCCCAACCTTGGGGTCGTCCGCGCCGGCTTGGGTGATGACGGTCCCTCCGTAGGAGTGAGCCACGAGGATCAAGGGTCCCTCGATTCTGTCCACCAAGCTACGCAGGTAGGCGGCGTCGAACGCCACGCCCAGCAGCGGGTTGGCGAAGACGACGACCGGGTAGCCGTCGCGCTGAAGTCGTTGAATCACTCGATACCAGATCGAGCCGTCTTCGAAGGCTCCGTGCACAAGCACGATAGTGGGTTTGATTGATTCGCCACTCGCCCAGATGAGAAGGCCGTCTTCGATTTTTCCCTGAAACTCCATTATAAGTTGCCCTCCGTAGTTTTGATCTGTTGCTGTTTGTCAGCCGCATGTAGGCGCGAAAGCTCACTTATCCGTTGGCTCTCGTTTCGGCGAACATCGCCTTCCTACCGAAATAGGTGATGAGGTAAAACGAGGCACCGAGGGAGATCACATCCTTGAATAGAAACAGACCAAGGTTATTCATGTATTTCATCCCGTTTACCGCAATGGTTGCGCCCGCGTCGTGAGAAGCATTGTGCTGATAGTGAAGAACATGACCGTAGTGATGAGGCCGCCCACGATACCGGCTTTAGGTTGCACATCCCCCACAATGAACAGTATTGCGGCTGAAATTTCGGTGGCGCCGATGATGTCGGAGCCGATATATGGCCCGAACAGTTTGAAGTGCCACCAGATCAGCGGACTGTTCGAGACCAGCGGGATAATGCCTTCAGCTCCCGGAGCCGTCATCTTGAATGCGCCAGCCCACAGAAGCTTCACTCCGGAATAACCCAACTTCACTTCTGGCGGCTCAATTGCACAATCAGTTGCGAACGCCGCCCGCCGAGGGCATGTCCCTTCGTCGCACAACGAACAGCGTTGAAGGCATGACGACCATGCCGAGGCTAGTGACCATGAACGGCAGGTTGCGATCTGCTAGGCAGGCAGCTATTCGGGTGAGAATACTTTCGCGACCATTTCACCATCGACACCCTGTCGTGAAGAGATCGAATTCATGATTACCCTTCCACTTATGAGGGTTCTTGTGTCAACGCGCACGGTGAAGCCGATTCTGTTTCGCTTCGCTAGGACGATCTCGTTGTTCGCCGTTCTCGTCTATGCCGCCCCTATGCTCGCTCAGGTGAAGTACGTCGACCCTACCATTGGAAACGTCGGAATTCTTTTGGTCCCGACGAGGCCCACTGTTTACCTGCCAAATAGCATGGTGAGCATGTATCCAGTGCGTGTAGACGCTTTGGACGACAGGATCCAATCTTTTCCTCTGACCATCAGCTCTCACCGGATCAGCGAGCTGTTTAGCATCATGCCAGGCGATGGTGAGCCGGCTGCGTATGAGCAGGAGATGACGACACCGTACTTCTACTCGACAACGTTCAGGGGGTCAGGGGGTTGTCACAGAGTTTACGGCCACCGAGCGTTGTGGCTAACAGTGGAAGGCGATACCGAGGCGCAGCGCACAAATTTCAGATCGCTTTAGGTGGGCGGTTGGGAGCTTACTGCTTCCCCGCTAAACCGACAGAGCCTAGTGGTGACAGTCAGGCTTCCAGCGCGTTTTTTGTTCAGCGTGAGCTGATGCGTAGCGGCGCCGTCTTCGGTCGCGGCGCCGTTCTCATCGGACTCAGAGGTTTTACCGCGTGGGGTCATGCCCCCACGCAAGCCCGGCTTGTATATCGAGATGGTGACTCAGGCTGGATTCGGTTTGGTAACCCTGAAAGCGAGACCCTTCAATGCCGACCTTAGAGGTACTGGTCCGCCCCTATAACGCTAGTAGGCATAAGGTGATCACCGGGAGGCCGGATATCTAGGGCGCCAAAGAGCGAAAGGGCTTGTCACGACCACCGGCCATTCAGATCGGTGGGTATGTTCGCGGTCCGGGGTAAACAAAACTAAACGACTCAAGAAGGAGCAGGTTACGCGGAAAGCGTGTACTGCGCTCGTATCGCTTCAATGATCGTCTCGCGGGTCGCTTCGGCTGACGCGTTTTGCTGTTCTATCGATTTCACCTGGTCGGCCAACGACTCGTTCTTCACAATCCACCGAAACCATTCGGAGAACTCCCCTGCACGCAGGTGATGGCACCATGTGTCGTCGTCGACACCTTCGGCCATCCGGATAAAGGTGTTTAAATTGTGAGCAACGAGCTTCAGCTTGCCCTCCGGCCCGCGGAACACAAAGCTTCCCACGCCCAAATCACCCTCGGCATACTTTCGAATGTGCCGTTTGTGTTCGGTTTTACCGGGCTCCGTCGCAACCACAAGGGGATCCTGCGAGGTTCGACGAAACCAGAGCAACACTTCTCCGCGCTCAAGCGCCACAGGGTTAAGCGTCGGCTCCTCCGCGCCTAGCGCGCGGCAGAAATCGCGAATCGTCTCCTGTGGATCCTTGCCGACCGCGATCACAATGTCCATGGAATCGAGAGCTTCTTTTCGCACGTGATTCGGGTGGACAGTAATCATCAAACTGGTCTTCGGTGGCTCGGCCAGTAGCGTGCTCTCCGCCGGCACTTCAGACGGGAAGATGTGATGCGCTTCATCGATCACGAACCAGTGCGGCCTTCCGCTGCGCGAGCGCAAGTCCTGCAGTTTGCGCAACAACTCCGATGCGAACTGTGGCCGCGAGTCCAGGGCGACGCCAAGCATGTTCACTACCGCATTGTGCATGCGTTCCAAGAGGCTTACGACGTCGTTGCGAGACGGAACGTAATGCGGACTTCCCGTATTGATCGCCGGCTCAAATGTCTCATAGTCGCCCTCTGGGTCGAGGATACAGAACTGGTAAGCGGCTTTCGCCATTCGTTCCAGCAAACCAGTGATGGAAGTAGACTTACCACTGCCCGACGGCCCTGCAACCAGGATCGACTGTCCCAGACTTGGAAGAAAGACGTTCTTGCCAGTGTCTTTTGCTTTCCCCAAAAGCAGACCCCGGGTTCTGTCTCCTTTGGAGAGCCGACCGGCTAAATCGTCTTTCAGCAGGTCCTCAATCAATTCCTCTACACCTGCGCCGTGGCCTGCTGTCATCACCAAGTCCGCTTTGTGCTTCACTGACTCCAGAGCGTTATCCACGGCAGCGCCGCACTCGCACTGTGTCAACATCGGCAAATCGTTTTCAGCGTCGCCGATTGCAACTACGTTGTGATGCGACAGCTTCATCTCCTCAAGGGCAGCAGTCAAGCCAAAGGCTTTATTTACTCCGGACGGAAGCACCATCACAGCGTCCTTGTTGAAGATAATCTGGCGGTCGAGGCCCAGGTCGCGAAGGGCATCCAGTACCCTATGTTCATTGGGCACCCATGTAGCAACAATGGACTGGCCTACCTGTAGATTCTGAACGCCCCGTTCCCGCAACAGATCGGGGAATGTCTGCGGAACAGGTTCGGCCAAAAGCCGCGTTTCGCGATTGTGTGGGCAATACAGAAGACCGCCATTCTCCGCAACGATCCACTCGAACAGATCGGGGCGCGGAAAAATCTCGAGCAGTTCGGGAAGCTGCCGTCCGGTCACCAGCAGTAGTTTTCTCCCCGAATCGCGGAGACGTTCCAAGGCATTGAGCGTGCTCTCACGCACTTTCCCGCTGTAAGCCAACGTGCCGTCGTAGTCCGTAACCAACCCAAAGAAGTTCATCAGACTTTCCTCTTAACACAATAGATGCCGTCAGCGGCGCTATAAGAAAAGGCATTCTGGGTAAGTGGGGGCCACGGCGACTCGCTCCTCACTGCCTGGTAGCTGCCACCTTCAGTAAAGCTGCTTTTATCACTTCGCAAAGTAGTAAGGACGGATCGGCATACGTTGCAATGACTCGGGCACTGCGAAAAATCGCCTTTCGCTCGGCTGTAACATGTCTGTCTCACAAAGTTGCATCCAAGACAGCAATGGCGTGCTGAGGAATTAACAATGACAGAGTCCAATTCGCAGTTGAGAGTGTTGACAGTCGGTGCATCCGGCCCGGTAGCGGGTCTGATCCTTCCGGAGCTGCGCAAGCGCGGCGCTCATCTGCGCGGCTTGGTGCATAAAGAGGACGACGAGCAGACCGCACGCGATCTCGGGGCAGACGAAGTTATGGTCGGAGATTGAACGATGCCTCTGCCGTGGCGAATGCTCTGGAAGGGATAGACACGGCGTTCTATATCGCTCCGGTCGAAATCGAGAACGAGGCTGAGACGGGCAAGCAGTTCGTCGCCCTCGCAAAGAATGCCGGCGTTCGCCGCATCGTGTTCTCCTCTGTGATCCATCCCATCCTGAGTGAATTGCCCAACCATGCCGGGAAAGCGCCGGTCGAGGAAGCTATTCTCGACTCTGACTTGGAATACGTTCTTCTTCATCCGGCGGTCTTCTTTCAGAACCTCAAATCCGCTTGGCCGAAGGTGAAAGAAACCGGTGTTCATGGTGAGCCATGGTCGAACGACACAAGGTTTTCACGCGTGGATTACCGGGATGTTGCTGAAGTCGCGGCCATTGCACCTACGGAAGATAGGCTGCTCTTTGGAACGTTTGAGCTCTGCGCGGACGGCGTCCTCAACCGCTACGATATCGCCGCGTTAATGAGCGATGTTCTGGGCCGGATTGTAACCGCTAAGAAAATCGATCCACCCTCCGAAGGTGGCAACGCAAAGCTCGCTCGCATGTTTGCGTGGTACGACAAGCACCCGCTGCTTGGAAATGCCACAACTCTTCGCGCCATTCTCGGGCGTGAACCGCGAACCCTGCAAGCATTTCTTCAAGACCTGAATGGGGGTCACTAACTGGGAGCACTCAGCCAGGAGCTTGGTATGAGCACCGACAGCAAGCCATCCTAGATGGTTTCCTTAACAAGACTGGAACGGCATTCGACGAATCACATAGCAATGCGATTTCCGCCAAAGGCCCAGAGCTCTGTGATGAGCCGATATTCAAACTCCTTTCCCACTTGCGCGTGAGGAACTGCACAGTCTCCTCTCGCCCTGTCATGAATTCTGATCGATTGCGTCATTTGCTATCCCGTGTATGCGAGAGAGACCTGTTGGGCGTTGCGCGAACTCCAGCCGTTTTCGGCTTTGCGTACGATATCTGGACACGCGCTCTGCGTGGGATGACGTGCTCGCGCCAGGCTCCCGACGACTTCGTTGGTCTGTTACTTCGATGTCGAGCGATCTGACGGAGGGTGCCGATGTTTGAATCTTTAGCGGAACTCTCAAGCAAGCTGGCATCCACTGGATGATCTAAGTGGTTTTCCTCGATGTCAAGCTAAAGAAGCCGTTGTTGCTCGACGGACAGGCAGGTTCGGATAAGATCCAACTAGCTGTCTCAGTTGCGGCTGCGGCCGCAACCCATGTAGAACGCTTGCAATGCTATCGGGGTGTCACCGAGGACAAAGCGAGGGAGTCGACCTGTACTGCTTCGCTGTCATCCACAAGCGCGCTCACGATCAGATGTAATAGCTGATGCACCGATGTCGCCATAGCTAATCTCCTTTGACAAGCCAAACGAGCATGATGGGTGCCAGCGATCTGACGAACGGTTTCAATCAGGGGAGATTCTCGAAGAGCGTCTTCGATGGAACGGAGAGAGCCTTCCAGTTTCACAATGTTTCTCGAGAAATATCTTTCGCTCGCCCCGTTCGACGGCTCCGACGTGATTGTGATGCAGGCCACCCAGCTCGGCAAGGTATTCCTGCAAAAGGCCTTGTTCCTCGCGAAGACTTCGAATACCTGAGTCGAAATGAGCTTTGATGGAAACGTTTGGCATTCCACCATGCTTTTCGACTGACCACTATGAGTCTACACACGATGAGTGGGATTTGTAGTGATGGAATACGAAAATTGCACAACAACCAAGGAGCGACTACACGCCTTCGAGCACGGATGATGCACGTTTGTGAAACGTCGATAAATTATCTGCTGTCTGCCCGAAAAAACAGCCCCGTCGGGGACCATAGAGCTAACACCTTTTTATGTCCACCCACTTCACAATCTTTTCCGGGGTTCTCGCTGAATCGCTGGAAGTCACGGAAGAGACCGAGCGGGTATGTGCCGGAAGAGATCCGTCCTTGCCACTGCAATCACAAGTAACAGCTCTTTTCGACCAGCTTCGCGCCCCTCTCCTTCGATATCTATGGGATTTTCGCCTAACCAGCGACGTGGCCGAGGAACTCGTTCAAGAAGCGTTTCTTAAATTATTTGAAGAGCTCAGGCAAGGACGGAATGTAGAGATGCCTCGCCCCTGGCTTTTCCGTGTGGCTCATCGATTAGCTCTGAAAGAGATGCGTCGTTTACGGATAAGGGAGGGTGGCGACCCGCTCCATGATGAGGATTCAAGTCACTTTGAGATTGCTGACTTGAGACCCACGCCAGTAGAGCAAGTCCTTTTAGACGAAAGAGAGCATCGTCTTTCGGACGCACTGCAAGAGCTCTCCGTCCGCGAACGGCAATGTCTGAACCTGCGGGTGGAAGGGCTTCGTTACCGTGAAATCGCAGATGTCATGGACATTAGTGTCACTACGGTGAGCGAGACTCTTCGTCGGGCAGTTCTAGCATTGCATGAGGCCTGCTATGAGTGAGCGGAAGGTATTCCATCCAACAGAACAAGTGCTCCTCATGGCCGCTGATGGTGAGTTAGCTGCCAGGGAACATGATGCAGTTTGCAGGCATTTGGCTGCTTGTTGGGATTGTAGAGCTCGAATGTCTCAGATCGAAGGAACAATCACGCAATTCGTTCAACTCAGAAGGCGGCAGATGGACACGGTCTTGCCGCCTGTTGGCGGACGGAGAGCAGAGCTTGAGAAGCTTCTTCAGGCAAAAGCTGCTGAATCTCCCGCAATGGCGCAATTAGGCTGGATTCGATATCTGCTGTCATGGCATCTGTTCCCTCGACCCGCGTGGATCAGTGCAACAGCGGCGGGGACAATTTTTTTTATACTTATCAATACTACGTTCGCACCTACAATTTCGGCTTCGACTGTAATCAACAAGGCCATCAGGGTGCAGAACCAGGGCAAGCTAACCTATCAGGCGATCGAATATCATGTCGGCAGCCATAAATGGGTTCGCGAAGCTATCACGCAACCTGATTTCAAAGATGTTGGGGTTGAGAATGCTGAACTGGAATCTCTCTCCCGGACTCTGTCCTTTGACTTCAGCGAGCCGCTCAATGCTCAGCAATTTGCACACTGGCGGAACCTGCTATCGCGTAAGACTGACTCCGTCGCGCGTGTGGGAGAAACTCTCGATCTGACCACTGTCAACCAAGGCGCTGGAGAAATCACTGAAGCGCATTTTGTCGTCAGGGAGCGCGATTATTGGCCCATCGCGGAGCGGTTGCAGACAAGAAATGGAGACCTGATCACGATAGTGGAGGCCTTGACAAGCAATCCTGTCCCTGCGCACCCTGTCGTCCGCGTGGTGGAGCATGTTGCTACCGGTCCCTCGAGCGAGTTGGCTCGACCTGGGCCTACAGCCGCTGATGTTGCGCAGAGCGAATTGATGGTACGAATCGCAATGCATCAGATAGGCGCGGATATGGGAGAAGAACTTCAGATACAGCCAGATCCGCATGCCATACAGATCGTTGGCCACCCAGAGTCACAAGAGCGCGAGAAACAGATCAGGCAGGTGCTCGCTCCAATCCCGTGGGTTCACATCCGCCTCCATCCGTTCACCGGTGCATTCATCCACCCCAAGACTCGTTTGTCGATCACGCGTACTTCTACGGCACAAGATGTGCCTGCCTTTGCGCTTGCGGAACGCCTTTCGAAGGCTATACCTGACTTTGATGAGCGAGTCGAATTTGTGAACACGATCCTGACCTCATCAGAGGCCGTGACAGAACATGCGTGGGCGCTTCAACATCTTGCGGATCGGTATGACGAACGACAGGTAGATCTTTTGCCGGTCAGCTCAAAGCAAATGCTCGATCTCCTCGTTCAGTCACATTGTTCAGAACTCAGACGACAGCTCGATCACATCAATACGGGCCTTTCTCGCATCCTTGGAGATTCTCAAATCCCGATATCACTAGATACGGCGGGCAAATCCTGGCAGCAGTCTGCCAGGAGCACCCTGCTATCCACCCGCAGCCTTCACGAGACCATTGCCGCCGTTCTCAGCGGAACCGACGGAAATGAGACCGCTCTGACTTCAGAAGAGGCAGTTCGAAAACTCCAACAGCAATTAGCCGATGCGAATACAGCCGTTTCCGCTCTACAGCAATCTGTCTCGTTTCACTAACCACCTTTAGCTTTGCCTTGAAAGGACGATTCCCGTGTGCCGTTTAGTATTACCGGTCTTACTGTTTCTCTGCTCTCTCCCACTTTGTGCGCAAAATGCAAGTATCTCCGGTCTTCTGAAGGATCCCACCGGGGCCGTCATTGGAGACGCTACGGTAAAAATCCTTGGAATGGAAACGGGTGTCCTTCGGACGACTACGTCCAACAACAGCGGGTACTATTCTGCATCGGAACTCCAACCTGGTCGATACCTTCTCACCGTTCGCGCAACGGGATTTGAAACCGTCAGCAGGACTAACATCGTTTTGCGAGTCGCGCAGGCGGTCGAAGCGGATTTTGTGCTTCCCATTGGAAGGACACAAGACACAGTGACTGTAAACGACAATGACGTGCTACTCGATACAGCGTCAGCAAGCCTAGGGACAACGATCGCATCTCAAAGCTTCCGCGAACTTCCATTACTAGGGCGCAATCCATACACTCTCGTCGAGCTTTCCCCTGGCGTTGTGATCCACGGAAATTCAGGTTCCGGGCCTTCCATCAATGGAGGCCGGTCGAATACCAATGGAGTGCTGCTTGATGGCGCCGATGTTCTTAATTCCACGACAAACGATATCTCGTACACCGTTCCATTGGAAGCGGTCGAGGAGGTCAAAGTCCAGTTGAGCTCTTACTCTTCAGAATATGGAAGAGCAGGCGGAGGCATTCTTAACGGAATCAGTCGATCCGGCAACAATAGATTTCACGGAGCCATCTATGAGTTCATTCGTAATGACGCTTTCAATGCCAATTCCTATACCAATAACTTCAACGGTCTTCCGAGGGCAGCTTTCAAGCGCAATGAATTCGGAGTTGCCGTTGGAGGTCCGATCATCATTCCACATCTTTACGATGGTCATAATCATAGTTTTTTCTTCTTCAACTATGAAGGGATCCGTCAGCACACTCCACAGACCATCATCGATACTGTCCCAACCGAGTTACAGCGGCAAGGTGACTTCTCGCAGACATATAGCACTCCAGGACACCTCATTACCATCTACGACCCTGCGACCAGTACTTCGGATCCCGCGAATAAAGGAGCGTATGTTCGAAAGGCGTTCGAGAACAATCGCATCCCCGCCGAACGCATCGATTCGACTGCGCGGAATATATTGAACTTCTTCCCGCTTCCGAACCTGCCCGGAAGAAATGGCCTGCTCAATCATCAAGTAACCGGGACCGACATCAATAACATCAATCGAGTATTTATTCGTGGCGATCAGAATATCGGAGAAAAGCAACATATCTTCGTCCGATATGGCTGGCAGGGCGGAAATGATCAGTCGACGGTTGCAGGCAATATCGCTTACCCAAGACAGACATCAACCGCGTATGAACCGGTAATTACAACGAGCTATACCGGCATGTTCGCAGACGATATTGTATTTACGCCATCGCTGCTGATGGACGTACGCGTAAGTTTTACTCGCGGCAATAGTGATAGCTTCCCAAGCAGTCTCGGATTTGATCTGGGATCATTGGGTTTCTCCCCGTTGTTTACCGGAGCGGTTAAGACGGCGCTCTTCCCGCGCGTTACGACAGCAGACGCGGCTTCGATAGGTCCAGATACAACCTCGAATAGACACAGCCACCAGGAAAACCGCCAAATGTTCGGCAGCATGACCTGGGTGAAGGGGCGCAATATTTTCAAAGCTGGAGGGGATCTGGAAGTCTTTCACAACAACACGACGGCTCCCTTTACTCCATCTGGGGATTTTTCTTTTACCCGCGCATATACCCAGGGCCCAAACCCTGCACAGGCAAGTGCCAACGCCGGGTGGGGAGTGGCAAGTCTTCTACTTGGAGTGCCTGCCAGCGGTTCGGTTACGATAGATCCATCTCTTGCTATGCAGCAAATTTATACTGCCGGATTTCTCCAAGATACGATTCGACTCACACCGACCCTCACGGCTGAACTCGGCCTCCGCTACGAACACAGCAATCCATGGACCGAGCGGCACAATCAGCTATCGTATTTTGATCAAAATGCAGTCGACCCCCTCACAGGAAAGCAAGGTCTCCTTACACCCGTAAGCGACAGTCGGCGAGGGCAAACCATCTCAGAGTATTTAAACTTTAGTCCGCGCATCGGGATTGCGTGGTCCATGTATCCCAAAACCGTCTTTCGTGCTGGATACGGTACCTTTTACAGTCCGGGCAACGGCGGCGTCGGTGCCGTACCGAGTGAGTTCGGCAGTGGATATCAATCTACTACGCCTCTCTTTATGGGCCAGCCAGATGCTAATCCTTATAAGCCGCCGATTGGGGCGATGCTGTCGAATCCATTCATCACGGGCGTGAGCCAGCCCCCATCCAGCCTGGTAGGGACAAGCGTTAGCAGTTTCTTCAACGTGACTTACAAAATTCCGCGCAACGATCAGTGGACTGCAAGCGTGCAACAGGCCGGGAAAGATTTCGTCGCAGAACTGGGGTACACAGGCAGCCGTGGCGAACACCTTTGGAACGACCGTCAGAGAGATCTTCCCAGTAGTTCCGTTCTTAGCCAGGGGAACTCGCTGTTGCAGCAGGTTGCAAATCCCTTTTACGGACAGATCACCACGGGGACTCTTAGCTCTAAAACAGTCCAGCGAGTTCAGTTGCTTCGCCCATATCCTCAATATGTTGGAGTCACTCAAAAACGCGATCCTGCTGGTGACTCGATCTATCACGCTCTTACGGCTAAGCTGGATAAGCGTTTTTCGCGCGGATACTCGATATTGGCTTCTTACACTTGGAGCAAACTGATCGACGATGTTCCGGAGCGGTTTGGCGGGCGGTCCTATATCTCCGATCCTACCGATCTAAGCACGTCAAGAGCGCTTGGAGACTTCGATTCAACTCATGTTTTCTCGCTTGCTCACGTAGTCGATCTTCCATTTGGACCCAGACAGCGCTTTCTGCAACGGGGACCGGCATCGTGGGTATTGGGTGGCTGGCAACTGAATGGCGTTCTGCGAGTTCAGAGCGGCTTTCCTATCAGTATCACCTCGCCGAATGTATCCAACGTCTCGGGCTTTAGTTCTCACGCCGATAAGCTTCATAGCGGCCGGCAGACCCAGACAGCTCAGACTCGCGACGCATGGTTCGACACTACGGCCTTTCAGATTCCTGCACCTTTTACACTCGGCACCGATAGCCGAAACGAGCCCGATATCCGTACGCGTGTCAATTTCGACTATGATCTTGGACTGGATCGTTCACAACACATAGGTGAAAACCTCAAGATCCAGTTCCGTGCCGAGGCGTTCAACCTGACGAATACACCCCTTCTTGATGATCCGAACAGCACGGTTGGAAATCCGAACTTCGGCCGTATTCTCGGAGGCAGTAATCCTCGAGTCTTGCAGTTAGGTATGAGGATTAGCTATTGATAGAACTCGGAATACTGAGAACAGACACTATGATAAAGGCGTTGTTGAATCTCCTTGCTATCGGCATAGCTCTGGCGGCTTCAGGTACCGCCAGCGCTCAGGACTTCTTCTTCCTTCAGATGTCGGACCCGCAGTTCGGCATGTATACAGGAAATACGAGCTTTGCCCAGGAAAGTGCGAACTTGGAGTTCGCCATCGCGACGGCCAACCGCCTTCATCCGGCCTTCGTCATCATCAGTGGAGACCTGGTCAACAAACCGGGAGACAAGGCACAGATTGATGAGTATCTGCGGATCACGCGAAATCTTGATACAGGTATCCCGCTTTACAGCGTTGCGGGCAACCACGACGTCGGCAATATTCCTACCCCCGAGAGCCTGGCAGCTTACCGAAAGACCTTCGGCAAGGATTACTACACCTTTCGGAAGGGCTCAATGGAAGGCATCGTTCTCAATTCGAGCATCATTCAGCACCCCGACAAAGTGATGGATGAGGAGGTCCGGCAACGTGAGTGGCTTGAAGAAGAATTAAAGAAGGCGGTTGCTGATCACATTCAATGGATCATCATGTTCCAACACATCCCGTGGTTCCTGCACGACCCGAACGAGCCGGATCAGTATTTCAATATTCCGCATGAGGCTCGTTTACAGTATCTGAAGATTCTCAAAGAGAGTGGCGTGCGATATGACTTTGCCGGACATCTCCATCAAAATTCCGAGGGAACGGACGGGACTCTTGAGATGGTTACGACTGCTCCGGTAGGAAGGCCATTGGGGAGTGCCACGTCTGGAATCCGCATTATCTCTGTAGGGAAGAGCGATCTCTGCCACCATTACTATGGCTTAGGGAATTTGCCCAATCAAATAGATTTGAAAGCATTCGAAGTTTGTGCTCCCAATATTCCCTAGAATCTATATAGAGGGAATGCTGTGAAGTTGAAGTGGATGCGACCGCCTGCAGATCAATAGTACATAGGCGCATCTGAAGCATCGCATGGAGACGGCTTCACAAATCACAAATGCCTAAGCTATTCTCTGGGCCCGCTAATGGTATTGAGATCACTATCAGCGCTACCCGTCCTGCCACTCGCAGCATCTCGCGCCACCCGTAGCCGTGTCGCTTCTGCGTTAGAGGAATCTCGATTTTGGAAAATGGACCGCACTTCCAACGAATCGCTTTCGCCGGTGTCCTTGACCGCCGGGTTCACTACTGTCTGAAGGTTTGTCAAAAGCTTCTGACCAGAAAAGCTCGAAATTACAAGATAGGTTTCTGCATGACGAGTTCCGGATACATCCGATATATGTCAGCCCGGTGAAACAATAATCGTACAGATCGTGCATCTCTCTTTTTTCCTGCTGTGAGCTGATCAATGCGAACCTGCAGCGCGGTATAGGCCAGCCTGCTGTTTGCCGCCTGCCAGAGGTCGAGAGACATTTCGCCTTCGTCGGCTGTAAGCGTGCAGTAAAAACTGGCTGCCCTCAGTAACGATGACTCAACAGAGGCTACAACGCATATGCCCGTTTGAAGCTGGACTCCTTGCGTATCACCGCAGTGCGTACTCCCTAAGAACCATCCTGCCTCAGGCTGTCTCCCCTGCAGCCAATCAAGCACAAGACATCGATCACTAACCTGCCCATATGTGGCAGCAGTCACCCGTGTGTGACAGAAAGATTCATCTAATGACCATTGCTCTTATTGAGAACGTAACAAAGCTCTCTCCGACCTGTCCGTTCTTGCAAACGCAGGCTTGACCAGACCGCGAAACGAGAAGCATTGAATCGCTTCTCAGGTTTGCGTTTGGTTTCTTAATGCGTCAGCTCGAAACCCGGAAGGCCTCATCACATCGCTAAACGTTTGAGTTATCTTGGCAGTCGTGATGAGAGGCACCATGCTAAAAATCATTAGGGGCTCAGCTTGGATAGCTGCCTTGGCCTGATATGTCTTGGCACTTATGCGCTGATCTACGGTGCACTTGTGATTGCTCACGTTGTTGTACCCGCTGGTGAGGGTCCTTTCGGAGTCATCATCGGCCCCGCTCTAATCGTGGCCGGTGTAGCCCTGGCGAGATGGCCTTATGACACTAAACCATTATTCGATTGAGGTCCCACCAGCACTTGCTGAAGTACACCATCAAGCTATATTCGTTCAGTGCCTTTGGGTGCCCTCGTTCATGGTTCCGTTTTGGCGCTAAGTGTCAGATTCTAAATTGGCGTCCCCGACGGGATTCGAACCCGTGTTATCGCCGTGAAAGGGCGGTGTCCTGGGCCGGGCTAGACGACGGGGACGCTGAGTGGGGAACGAATCGTTCCGCCCTAAGAATATCATTCGCGTTCGGCGAACCGAAGAGGAACATAGCCGCAACTCCACAGGGAAGGCATACTAAAGTCTCTCTTACCTATGCCCACTCTGACCGTCGGCCGATATAAATACCTTGATGCTTTGACGACCTCCTTCGTCGTCATTCTGCTTGTCTCCAATCTTGTTGCCCAGAAGGTATGTCTTATCGGGCCTTTCGCCGTTAGCGGAGCTATTCTTCTATTCCCAATCACGTACATCTTTGGAGATGTCTTCACTGAAGTCTACGGTTTTGCTGCCTCGCGCCGCGCCATCTGGTTGGGCTTCTTCGGAACGGCGCTTCTCTATGTGATCGGAAGTATCACTATCGCACTTCCTCCCGCGCCGAAATGGCACAATCAGGAGGCCTTCGCCACCGTCTTCGGCTTCATTCCCAGGATCCTTGCTGCCAGTCTGACCGCGTTTTGGGCGGGAGAGTTCGCCAATTCCTACACCATGGCAAAGCTCAAGCTGCTGACGGATGGAAAAATGTTGTGGACCCGCACCATCGGTTCCACTATCGTAGGTCAGGCGGTCGATACGACAATCGTCGTGTCGCTCACCTTCGGCGGGGTTGTCCCGCTCCACCTGCTTGGGAATATGATTGCGACAGGCTATCTCTTGAAGGTTGGATATGAGGTCCTTGCTACCCCCATCACTTATCTGGTGATCCATTGGCTGAAGAGCGCTGAGGGAGCCGATGCATTTGACCGTCATGAATCCTTCAACCCCTTTGCTTTCTCCCAGAAGCGCGGTGCGGAGGATTGAAGGATCTGGGAACGGCGGCCAATCTTTGCGCATCTTTGTCTTCACCGGGACATCTAAGCTAAAACACCAATAGTTCTATAAGACCGACCAGTTTTTTCGAGAATCCTGCGCCCCTTCGGCTCGTCCAATCTTTCCAAGGACGATAGAGGTTCAACGTAGACCTGTAGTTCTGTGTAGTTTCTGAGGAGAAAGAGGTTGTCCGAGATGACATCTTCAACATCAAAGTTCGTTCTTACCCTTGCAGCGACAGCTGCGTTGGGCCTCTCTGTTTCGGGGTGCAGGCACGAGGCTGCCGCCGCCCCGGCTCCCCAGGCGATGCCGGTGAAGGTATCCTCTGTGTCTCTCTCGCCGGTAGCCGCTTCCGATACATACGTCTCTACCAT
>NZ_JAEDXW010000028.1:0-51450 GCF_036877565.1 Edaphobacter sp. HDX4 | reverse complement strand
GGACAAAGGTGGGCAAGACGTTTTCCCTGGACCAGATACAACAAGCCATGGAGTACGAAACGCAGCCAGGGACCAAGGCGGTTCTTCTTCCTCAGCCAACGAAAAAGTTTGTATGAGGTGGGGACGAGGCTCAGACGTAACGAACGACTCACCGGGAAGCCCTCACAACCCCCATGTCTCCAGCTGAGTCATAGCTGAAGACACGTCGACCTATCGGTACCGGTCGTTGTCGATGAGTGAGTAGTCGATGGTGCGCTCATTAACAAGTTTCAGGTTCGCGTTTGTGAAACTCCGCGATCAGAATCAAACGGGGAGAACGTGCTGCAGCGGTCTCCGGGCTTGCATCTACGGTACGAGCCAAACGGGAGGCTCCATTTTAGTCATGAGCAAAGAAGTTGCGACTGACTTTTCAGGCCAGTCCACAACCGTCAAGTGGAAGGTAGTTCGATGTGGTTCCTTCGTGCCAAGTCCGGTGATCACGATTAAGAGATCCGCTTCGGGTGGCTCGTCAGAATATGCGTTCGACGTCCATGAGTCCGGGCTTGTCTTCGTTCGCCACAACGATGAACGGCAGCTCGTGATGTATGAGGCCCAAGAAGGTATGGGAGAGGCCCGAAAGACACTGGATCCATCGAGCAAGCGGCCTGAGGCACGGGAAGAGTAAACGTCGCGTAGATAGCGAGGCAAAGCAATGGAGGTCTTGCCGGTCCGTAAGGGTTATTACGATTCGATTGTCGTATCAGCGATACGACAATGAGCGGCGTTGGCCTGATATCGCCGGTTGAGAACGGGAAGAGCCACCTGTCTGAGAAGGGGCTTATCCTCCAAAACTGACGTGACACCGACCTCCTAAGAGTGCACTCCGCAGCAAGCCTTCGAGTCCGAAGCAAGCGTTACAATGACAGAAGCGCGAAGGGGGTCGTCCGCTCCTATGAGCGCAGGAGCGAGCGTGACCAGCCTATGCCTCCCTTGACCTTTGAAGAAGCGAGAAAGCGGGTTGGGACGCCCGGCATCAGCGCGTCGTTAGCTGCGGCTGGCGGCTTTCTGGATGGCTTTACCTATGTCGGACACGGACAGGTGTTCTCCAATGCCATGACAGGCAATGTGGTCCTTCTCGGCATCAATTGCCTGTCGGGGTCCTGGCATACGGGCTTTCGCCATCTGCCTGCGATTGTGGCTTTTCTGATCGGCACGGGCGTGTCCTATGCGATGCAATTGCGCCCAAAACGCCGCGGGGTCAGCGCCCCCTACATTGCCGTTCTTGTACTCGAAGTCGGCGTCCTGACGATTTTGAGTCTCTTGCCCGCGAAGACGGCGGATATCTTTTTTACCACCAGCATTGCCTTCGCCGCCTCAGTACAGGTACAGACCTTTCGCGAAGTCGAAGGACACAGTTTCAGTTCCACTTTTACAACTGGCAACCTGCGGACGCTTTCTGACGCGGTATTCGCTTTGTTTTTCGAAAGCCATGCCGCGGAAAAAGCGAGGGTAGCAAAGGTTTTTGCTGGCATCTGCATGGCCTTTCTGGCGGGTGCGGCGGTCGGCGGCTAAGCTACTCACGTATTCGGCAACCCAGCTCTCTGGTGCGACATCCTGTTGCTGGTTCTAATCGCAATTGGCGTTAGATCGCGCCTGCGGCTCGCACCAGCTATGCGGCACCCGCCACAGAATCGGGCGATACGCGCCTCGATGAGATTCCCTCCGAGATTCCTTCAGCGTACCCATAAGTCGGCAGATCGTTAGCCCCTAGATACCCTTCAATTCAGGAATCGGTGCTTTCGCACGACCCGGTTCTCAAAGACTGATAAATCGCCAATGCGCTCACCGACAGCGGGTGGTTACTTCCGATATGCCGACTTGTCGTTACTAATCCGGTGCTGGTGAGTGCGTTGGCGATGATGCGATTAATGGAGTATTGGCATGCGGTAGAGGCGTTACACCCGCACAAAGGACTGAAATGTTCGAAATATCCGCGCCGCAGCATTTGTCGATCTTGACCGATACCACCTCAATGCTTGGAGAGTTGCATTGGTACCTGCTCAGATCTTCGAAACTCATGAACGACAAGCGGTACCGAGTCTGGCAGCAGTCTTGGGACCCGTCTACTGACGGGCTCAAGATCGAGCGCTACGAGGAGACTGACTTCGGCGGAGAAGTTGGACGGGACGAGATCGACTGGTGGATTAACCGCAAAGAACAGGACACACACGACCTTCGAGATCGAACCGAACGGGTCATGGCTGCAGCGCAGACCCTCAGAACTAGAGCGATAGCGCTACGCGGATTCGAACCTGTCAGCTATGACGATCTGATCACGAAGTTCAAAGGATTTGTAGAGAGCTGTCGAGCGGAGATCGCTGCGTTGTATGAGTATGTTGTCTGGCTCGACGCCAAGAGCGTGCTGGCTCCGGAAATCCTGTTTATATATAAGGTCTGGGGTTCCACTCGGCTGTCTGATCGCACAATCGATATAAACTTCGCGCTTTCGACACCGAAGGAGGAGGAGCCCAGCACAATTCTCAGACTCACAGAGATCGCTCTGGGATTATCAGATCGTTTCTTTTCAGCGGTCGCGAGAGCACAAATGGACCTTCTCGGGGAAGCCTATGAATTGGGAGCTGAAGACGGCGAAGAAGAGCCACTGCGGGTCCCGATGGACCGCATCCTGCGCAGAGCCGCGAATCGTGCCATTGAGGAATGCATTATCTATTTCTCCGAGTTACGAGATTCTCTCCGGGATATCCTCATACACATCGGGAACGGGAAGACACGGAGAATATCGTCAACAGCGACGCTTTCTGGCGTTCCTTCATTTCCAAAGCGACCGTTGAAGGCAGAATCGAGCACGAACTTTGGGATTTCAAGGAAACTCTGCCGATGTGGCACGCGACCAATTCAGATGGTCGAGCGCAAGCGAAGGTGAAAACCGCAGAAGACATAGCTGCCTTTGCTAATGCCAATGGTGGTTGCCTACTCGTGGGTATTCGCGATGACAAGACGATCGTCGGCATCGGAGATACAGAGCGCGAAAGGGAGAACCGTGTTAAGGCATTGAGCGATGTGCTAGTGGAACTCATCCAATACCCACGGCAGATCTGGAAGATTCATCAACTATTGGCGAATGACGCTGATGGGACGGAGAGGCTATGCCTTGTTGTCATCGTGCCTAGAGCTTATGAACCTGTCGGTGTAAAGGGGGCCAACGGCAGCTATATCTATCCTGTGCGGCACGGAACTAGCATCGCCCGTGAGAACCCTGAAAAACTGCGGCACGCCCGGATCCACGACAAGAATGACAATTTCGATTTCCTCGAGCGCCTTCAGCAGTTTGTGCGAGACAATTGACCGCTTTCGTGTGGTTTCCGCCTTTCTTCCCAGTCGTGGTCCTCAATAGACACATCCAGGGCGATGCACTCATTGAGTCTGGACTCGTCCTTATAAACACCGATCTCGGAAGTGATGCACTGCTAACGCTAAGCAACGGCTAGAAGATGGTGCCCGTGCTCCTGGAACAGGAGCACGGTTCGCGACCCTGCACCGAATCAATCAAGCGATCATTCCCCCGTCAATATTGAAGGTGGCCCCCGTGATGTAAGCAGCGTCTGGGCTGGCTAGGAAGGCCACTGCACCAGCGATTTCCTCCGGCAGTCCATACCTCCCGAGAGCCGTCATCCTCTTCAGCGTGTCAGCAAATGCACCTGACTCGGGGTTCATTTCAGTTGCGATAGGTCCGGGCTGGATTGTATTCACCGTAATGTTCCGTACACCCAGATCCCGTGCCCAACCTCGCGAATAAGCCGCCACAGCCGCCTTTCCGCCTACATAGTCTGCGAGGCCGGGGAAAGCAATCTGCGTCGCTCCGGTGGTGCCGATCGTGATGATCCTGCCACCATCCTGAAGCAGCGGAGCAGCGGCGCGAACTGCTGCGACTACCCTCCGATGTTGATTCTGTTCTGAAGGTCGAGCGCTTCGGCATCATAGCCTGGATCATCGATCTTCCCAGTAACGAAAACACCTGCATTGTTCACCAGAATGTCCAGCCGTCCTAACGACCCGCGCGCGGACTTCACGAGATCAGCAACCTGCTTTGCATCGGACTGGTTCGCCTGAATTGCGAACGCTTTCACACCGCTGCTTTTCAACTGCTCAAGTTGAGCCTGTGCACGTTCCGCCGACTTCTCGTAGCTGATGACAACGTCCGCTCCTTCTGCTGCGAGCCGCTGGGCGATTGCCGCCCCGATACCACGTGAACCGCCTGTGACGAGCGCGGCTTTTCCTGCTAAACGCTTTTCCATTTGCATCCTCCTCGTAGTTTTGTACACTCATGCATAGATGTCGTATGAAGAATATTCGATGCGAATATCTGATACTCAGCAAGCGGAGGTGGAATCTTATAGGCAGGATCTTTAGAGGAGGGCTATTTGCAGACCACATTGCCAAAGCGGACCAGCAAGCCGATGGGACGGCCGCGCACTTTTGACAAGGAGCAGGCGCTCGATACCGCCATGAATCTCTTCTGGAAGTACGGTTATGATGGCGTGACGTTCAGCATGGTGGCGGAGGCGATCGGGATCAATCGATCGAGTCTGCAGGCAGCTTTTGGCTCAAAGGAGGATTTGTTTCGCGCCGTGTTGCAGCGGTACATGGACAAGCCTTCTGCCTACGTCAACGTCGCGCTGGCAGTACCGGATACAGAATCCGCGGTGAGGCTGTATTTGGAAGGTGCGGCTGACAATGTCACCGAGGACGACACCAGAAGAGGATGCCTTGCAACGATTGGAGCGTCGATTGGCCCACCGGAGTCGGAAGGGATGCGGACAGAGGTGGCTCTGAACAGAAAAAGGGCGGAAGCCTCCCTCCGGGAGCGGCTTCGGAAAGGGCTCAAAAAAGGTGATTTGGAGGAAGGTGCAAACGTGTCGGCGTTGGCAAGCTTCCTTATGACCGTGATCTATGGGAACGTGCTGCGCGCGAAAGAGGGGCATACGCGCGCAAGCCTTCAGATCACCATCGACATCGTGATGAAAGCGATGCCGTTCAACCGCGTAGCACCGGAAAGTAGAAACAGGAGAGAAGATGCAGGACAAACAAGCCGAACTGCTCGTACGAAATCTAATCGAGATCTTCAATGAGCCCGATGCAACCAAGCGACTTGGTGTCGTTCAAGAGCTCTACAGAGGGGGACGCAACCTTCCATGAACCTGACGCGAGCTTTGAGGGGCACGAAGCCATCAATAACCGCGTCTCCGGGTTTCTTGGCACACTTCCGCCGAATGCTCATTTCACACCCCGAGGGGAACCGAACACAAATCACAATCTCGCACGTCTGTCTTGGACATTAGCCACAGACGAAGGACTTACGATGGTGAGCGGTATGGATATCGCCATTGTGGAAGGTGGACAGATCGCAACCCTTTATCTGTTTATCGATCCGCCTCCTGCCGGATAGTGAAGCGGCGAACCATCTCATTAACGCCCTTAGCGGAGCGAGCGAACCGGGCGGGTCACTGGCGATAAGCCGACGTATCGTTACCGATCTCATGTCAATGAGTGCATGGGCAAATGTCTCCGTTACGTCAGGCTCAGACCTCCGTCCGAGACCACAATCTCACCGGTTAGGTAGTCGGAGGCTATCAGCATCATGACGATTTGGGCGATATCCACCGGACTGGCTGGTCGTCGCATTGGTGCTCGATCGCGCCAAAGCTGCTGGGCAGCGGTCCAATCCGCTGTCAGAGGTGTGTCCACGAGGCCAGGGGCGACGGCATTTACCCGAATGTCCGGAGCGAGCGATAAGGCGAGCAATCGGGTGACGTGGTTTAGTGCTGCTTTTGATGCGGCGTAAGGGATGGATGCGCCCTTCGGCCGGACGCCAGCGTGTGAACTGATATTGACGACACATCCTGAGCGACCTCGACTGGCCGCAGCTCTCAGAGCGGTTTCGGCTTCAGCCACAAGGCGAAACGGGGCCACCACGTTGACTTCGTGTAATTCGTGCCAGATGGCGGGCGAAGCCGCCAGAAGATTGGGATGCGGAATAACGCGGCTGATGCCCGCGTTGTTGACAAGGACATCGAGGCGCTCCCAGCGAGACACAGCCTCCCTCACGAGCCTGATTCTGTCGGCATCGTCGGCCAAATCAGCTTGAATGTAAATAGCGTTTCCAAGTTCAGCGGCCAGTGCGTGCCCCTTTTCCGCTGAACTACGCGAGTGCAGCACCACGGCATATCCCTCGTTGGATAACCGGCGGGCAATCGCAGCACCGATGCCAGAAGTTGAGCCGGTCACAAGCGCAACGGGCGAGGAACTATTCGCAGTCTGGTTCAAAAAATACTCCTCATTGCTGCCATCCTTAACTTCGATCCAAGCGCTCGGTGTTCACAATTGGCTCCCGATCTTTGTCGTTGGTTTGGTGACGTTCCAAAGCCACTCATTGACCTTCTAAGGTATTCCACATCAAGTCTTACAAGAACATCATCTTCTGAATCCCTCTGGCGAGGCACGTTCGGTGGAAAGATTAGTCCCGAGAAACGCCGTTCACGGAAGTAATCCACCAGTCCGATAGCTAGCTCGATGAGCGCGTTGGCCTGAAGTCGCCAGTCGACCCGACTGGATCGCATTCGGCATCGATGAACTCACCGGAACTCTGGCTTCCGAAGCCATCCTCGGGTGACTAGGTGGCGAGTGTATGGCTTTGTCGCTGTTCACTCTCACTTTTCGGTCTGGAGCCGGGATGTCCGGATGCCCTGCCGTGCAGAAATTACTTGGGGGGTCATTTCTGTTCCGCGCTGTGCACCAGCGACGCAAAGTCGAATCTACTGCCGGTGCACTTGATACGGGCCCACTTGATACAGAGTCTTGGCCCGTTCAATACAGGTTGCTTGGAATCGATAAAGACTTTCGGGTACTAACAGCTGTGACCATCGAATGTTCTGGCGGAAACCTCAATCCCTGATTTCGCCAACACTCTTCCCGTAAGTAGCGGAGTCGATGTCCTCGATGCGATACATCATCGAGGGCGCGAGCCGACGGATGTGATGGTTCCATTGACTCCGCATTGCCACATAAGAGGAAAGGGCCTGTTGTTCGTCGTCTGCGGTTGAAATTCCCGCAGCGCGCAGACGATCTTTGGCGCGCATGAAGCGATCGGTCCAGCAGGAAATCTCTGAGCGATTTGGCTGCTCGCGATGAGCCGCGCCCGCCTGCAGGAAGTTTTGCTCCAGTGCGGTAAGGAGAAGGAGCGAGCCCTCCCAAAGCTCGTCCAGCGCGCCCAAATGTTTGAGTTGGTTATAGTCTTCGCCCAAAGCGCAGCGTATGAGCGTTATGGAATCGAGCAAAACCAGCGTGATGAAGGAAATCGAGTAGTAGTGGTCGGGGAACCGCATATAAAAGAGCATCGGGTAGAAATGGTGCGCCTCCTTTGTAACCGCAGTCTCTGCGGCGAGCTCCCATAAAGACGACGCTCCGGCAGTCCATGAACCCTCGGGAGCAATCCCGGCAACCAATTCAGCAGCGTCACCGGTGCGTCGTGTGGCAAGGTAGACCTTGAGTGCAAAGGCGTTCCGTTGCTGAAGCTGGTTGTAAATTTGCATAAGGTAGGTCAGGGTAAGAGAGGTGACGCTGAGGCCAGCGATCGAGTTGAACAGGTAAAGCAGGCGAGATCCTGAGGTGCGCGGCGTGAAGTCGCTCGACCCAATAATTGAAAGGCTGGATCCGCCGGCATAAAGTGCGCTCACAAGATCTGTTGGTGTCTTTCCACTCGTCGATTGGACGGATCGACCCAGCATTGGATGGATCAAGAAAGCATTGCCTAGCGCGAGACCACTTACCCAGGTGAAGACGAGGACAGCGAGGATGACAGGGCCGCAGAACGATAGAATCCGGTCACCCTTGTCCGGTCTTGTTTGAGCGATGACCCAGAAGCAGCGCCACACGATTCTCCCCACTCGGCGGCTCAGTAAGCCGCTTCCCATCCTGGCGTAAAGAACCGTCAGAAAAACATCCAACAGGATCAGCATGATAAGCATAGTCCCGCCGACCTGTTGGATAATCGCAATTGCCATAGCAGACATTTTGGTAGGCTGAGCCAGCGAAGACCTGGAGTGGGAAGAACTGAGTCGCCCGATCTGAATCTACTAGGAAGTAAAGCACCTAGTTCGCCAGTTTCTTGAGGTCCCAGGTTCGGTCCTGCCTGCGTCAAGCTGCTATTGGATGGAGGACCACTTTATGCCAGCCATCGACACGGGCATCGAAGTTCTTATACCCCTTCGGTGCTTCGCTCAGCGGTAACTCGTGCGAGATGATTGCCGATGGGTTTGCTCTGTCGTGGTGGATCAATTGCATCAGCTTTCTGTTATATGCTTTCACATTACATTGCCCTGTACCGATCTTCTGCCCTTTGAACCAGAATTTGCCGAAATCGAATGCAATTTCGCCGTTCTTGGCGAGCTTGTCGGCCGCCCCCGGATCCTGGGGAATGAAGACGCCAACCACTCCGATGTTCCCGGTGAACTTGACGGCGTTCACGAGCGAGTTCATCACGAGATTTGGTACCTCTTGCCCCCCGGGGGTGTGGCACTGATATCCAATGCACTCGCAACCGCAATCTGTCCCCTCGCCGCGGGTGGCCTCGAGAATTTGTTCAACCTCACGGCCCTCATCCTCTACGATAGGAGTGGCTCCGAGCTTTTCCGCTACCTCGAGTCGGTCTGTATTGTGGTCCACGACAAAGATCTGACTTGCGCCTTGAACGCGGGCGGAAAGCGTGGCCATCAGACCGACGGGGCCGGAGCCGTAGATCACAACGGAATCCCCCGGCGTCAGACTGGCAAGCCGGGTGGAGTGCCAACCCGTAGGGAAAATGTCGGAGAGCATGACATAGTCTCGTTCTTTCTCTTCGGCATCTTCGGGGAGGATTAGACAGTTATAGTCCCCATAAGGAACGCGCAGAAACTCGGCCTGGCCTCCATTGTAGGGTCCCATATCCGCAAACCCATATGCGGCGCCAGCCATGTTCGGTATCTTGCTGCGATCCGCGGTGGTTAGGCAAAACGCGGACAATCCGCGCTCGCAGTTGGCACAAAACCCGCAGCCGATATTAAACGGCAGTACAACTCGGTCGCCCACCTTCACTCGGTCAACTCCTTCACCGATCTCGACGACCTCACCCAGGTTCTCGTGACCGAGAACCCGCCCGTGCTCCATATCGGTGCGACCCTCATACATGTGCAGGTCAGAACCACAAATATTTGTGGAAGTAATTCTGACGAGGACGTCTGTTGGCTTTTCGATTCTGGCATCGGCGACATTGTCGACCGACACATTTCGAGGACCATGATAGACAAGTGCTTTCATGAGTTTGTCGCTTTCTGTTCGCGCCCATATAGACGCAAACTACGATCAAGTTGAAGTTTCGCCAGGAGCGTACGGCCACCGAACAGACCGCGTACGCATGCGTCTCAGTCGCTGTTTTGTCGGTGCACCCCCTTCAATCACCTTGCTCTAGAGAGAAAGTTCCTTTACGTCAGACCGGCACCCGGCATGGCTTCACAACATTTCGAGCGGAACTTTTCCCCGAGGCTGTGGAAACGCTTGATCGAGCTCTGCGAGATCCCTTTCTGTCAGGCGCAGGTCAACCGCGCCGCGGTTCTCGCGGACGTGATTCGGCTCACCTGCACGTGGAATAGCAATGACCCCTTCGATTCGGAGTACCCAGGCGAGAGCCACCTGGGCTGCGGTGGCGCGATGTCGTTCAGCCACCTTTTGCAACTCGTGATGACCGAGCATCCGTCCTTGCTCGATTGGCGAATAAGCCATGGTCGGCATACGGTGCTGTTGACACCAAGGCAGCAGATCATGCTCGATACCGCGACGGGTAAGGTTGTAGAGCACCTGGTCTGTTGCAACATCGGATCCACCAGGAAGACCGACCAACTCGTCCATATCGGAGACATCGAAGTTGCTGACACCCCAGTGTCGAATCTTGCCCGCCTGCAAAAGGGATTGAAAACCCTCGATAGTGTCCTCGAGAGAGTGGTTGCCCCTCCAATGAAGAAGGTATAAGTCCAGCCTGTCTGTACCGAGGCGACGCAGGCTGCGTTCGCAGGCCGCGATGGTGCCGCGACGCGTCGCATTTTCCGGTAGAACCTTGCTGACCAGGAAGACCTCATCACGGCGGTCAGCAATTACCTCACCCACTAGTTCTTCGGCAGCTCCATCGCCGTACATTTCGGCCGTATCGACCAGGGTCATGCCGAGATCGAGCCCGATGCGCAAAGCCGCAATCTCATCCTTTCTGCGTCCTGGAGTTTCCGCGAGATGCCACGTGCCTTGCCCCAGTATGGGAAGAACATCCCCCGAGGGAAGTTTGGTTGTGCGAACGACAGTTTCTCCTGTTTCTTTCATGATGACTTCTCTCGCTTTCAGGCGAGGTCTGGTCGCTGTGGGTCGCGGTTCCCCTCGCCGACAATCGCGCATTTCATGCCGCGTGTTCCGCCTTGGTTTGAAACTGACTAAACAAACTGATCATCCCGTGGTTGTTCAAGGCTTTTATTTCAATCTCCTCAAGATCAATTCGGTCGAAAGACGGCTCGTAGGATTCCGTCCTGCTTATTCTTGAACATGTCGTAGCCTCTCGGAGCATCTTCGAGAGAGAAGGTGTGTGTGGCCAGGAAGCTGGCGTCTAATTCGCCTTTGCGCGCGTGATCGAGCAGTCGACTCATGTACTTTTGACCGTGTTGCTGCGCTGTCTTCACCGTCAGCCCTTTGTTCATAATGACGCCAATGGGGAATTTGTCCATCACGCCGTAGACTCCGAGGATCGACAGCGTTCCCCCTTTCCGAATGGCCATGATCGCTTCCCGCAAGGCTTCGCCGCGATCCGTTTGCAGACGTAATGCCTGCTTCACAACGTCGTACTTGGCCATCAGACTTGTGCCGTGTGCTTCCATGCCGACCGCATCGATACATGCATCGGGGCCCCGGCCTCCTGTCATCTCCTTCAGTGTGTCGAGGACGCTATCGACGCTCGAGTAGTCAATGGTCTCGGAGCCGCAGTGCTCTCGCGCTGCAGCGAGTCGCTCAGGAAAGCGATCGATAGCAATGACCCTCTCCGCTCCGAGCAGGTAAGCACTTCTTTGTGCCATCAGCCCCACTCCACCGCAGCCCCAGACAGCGACCGTGGCACCAGGTGTTACACAGAAATCTGCGCCCATATAGCCGGTGGGAGCGGCATCGGAGAGAAACAGCACTTGTTCGTCGCGCAACCCATCCGGCACCTTGAAGCAATCAATGTCCCCGTACGGTACGCGAACATATTGCGCGTGCGCTCCGGCGTAACCGCCGAATGCGTGCGTGTAACCATAGATCCCGGCGGTTGTGCCTCCCAGCAACGGTTCCTGCAATTCGGCGTTTGGATTCGTGTTGTCGCACAGCGACCACAGGTCGTGCTGGCAGAACCAGCACTGTCCGCAACAGATAAACGACGGAACGACAACGCGATCGCCTTTCTTGATGTTGCGTACTTCAGGGCCGGTCTCGACGACTTCTCCCATGAACTCGTGCCCGATCACGTCTCCCGCGCGCATAGTAGGAATGTAACCGTCAATAAAGTGCAAATCGGAGCCGCAGGTTGTGGACGAGGTAACCCTGAGGATCACATCGTGAGGGTTTACGATGCCGGGATCAGGGACGGTCTCGACCCGTAAGTCATTTACTCCATTCCAGCAGAGTGCTCGCATGTTTACCTCCTAGGCTGCGGCAATTGCGCGGTGCCGCCCAGCCGGATTGTGGGACAGAGTTGGCATTTCGCCGGTCTCAACCAGCGACTTGAACCGGCGGAGCACCTTCGTGAGCATCGCTTCGTCCACCGAGTCGGTAAGCCGAACCAACGCCTTGGTCACTCTATCGTTGGATAGGGGTGAGATACCGAGGGTGACTTCCGTCCCCCATTCGGCAGGGTGTGCGTCACGGAATCGAATGAACATTTCGTGAGGAACTGCTGCGCCCGGATCGGTTCGCCATAGAAGGCTAGAACCTTGACCTTGTTCGACTAGCCGCGAGGTCCAAGTGATCTCACGTCGCCCGGGAAGACTCATATGCAGGCGAATGCGCCCCTCGCCTTCACGGGAAACCTGAAGAACGTCTCCGAAAAGGTCTGACATGACTTGCGGATCGCGCCACATGCGGAAAAGTTCGTCTCGCGGCTTGCCAACCGTAATCACACGGGTGATTGCCAGTGGCTCAAGACTCACGGGTTGCCGGTGCGGCGGCTTCGCCAGAGCTCCGTATGCGAGTAGTCCAGTTCCAGCTGCCACAGAGAGCACTCTCGTGCGTCCTACCTGTCGCAAACCGAGCAGAATCGCACTGGTGCCTACAGCCGCAGATGCAAAGCGATTTACCGTTGATCCATTCATGTGAATAACCTCCGTGTAGCCACGAAAAACGAACATAAGAGATCGTGCCTCGACCGGGGTCGAAGAAAAACGTCAGTCAGGTGAAGCACGAGCAGGACTGGTGTTATCGAGCGCGACCACGACCTCACGAAAGGTCGCATCGTCAGTTCCTCCAGCGCCATTCAAGCGCAGCGAGGAAGGAGATTTATGTGGGGCAGAAGCAGGTGTACAGAGATCGAGCACTGATACCAAATGCTCCCGCCGAAGCTTGCGCGTTCCGATCCTTCGAAATGGACCTTTCGGTTGCGCTTCTGCTTCGGAGTCACACCCGCGGATGAGGGACATCTCGTATAAACTCGGACGAACTCTGTGCCGAGAGACGTTGCCTTGTGAATATTAATTTCCGGAGTCGACATCGGTTGCTCCGATGTGTAAGAGCAACGAGACGACGCCCTCACGAGCTCCTGGCACAAAGTCGCGGACGAGTGCAACGCCAGCTCCTAGTTTATACCCGGCCTGATGTTCCACTACTTCGCGAACAAGAGGCGGGGGTGGTAATGAAGAAGAACTCTGTCCGGGAATTTCTGTGTACGGAGAGTGTCGTGTCAGGGCGGACACAGGAGACAGTGTGGGTCTCGCTAGCACCGATGAAGGAGAGCGGACCTGCGAAGAGGCCTTTTTGGGAGCAATAGGCGTCGGACATGCCTACCCAATTCAGAAACCAATATTTTCCTCGACTCGCCTGCCCTATGGAGGTTCTCGAATGGCCCATAATCGCCAATGCACTTATTGAAAAGGCCACATGGACGCTAGTCGGCATCTCGTGAAGTGGTTTTCGCGATCAACGAGTGACAACAGGGGTGGCTGTTGAAAAACTCAGCACCCATCAGCTGATTTCGATGAGCTCCGTATGGCAATTCGAGGTATTTGGCAGCATAGTTTGACCATGCTGTTGTGGATGGCCAATTTCGGAGGACTAACGCTCATGATGGGTCAGCACGCGCGCTCGGAATCGCTGTTCTACTACTTCCGACTGGAAGATCAGGTTCCAGAGAATCATCTGTTGCGGTTGATTGACAAGCATATCGACTTCGGCTTCGTGCGGGAGCGGCTGAAGGACAGCTATAGCGACGCCGGTCGTCCATCGATCGACCCGGAACTGTTGCTGGGCATTGTGCTGATTGGCTATGTGTACGGCATCAGCAGCGAACGCAAGCTTGTTGAGGAACTGCGCATGCATCTAGCCTGGCGCTGGTTCACAGGCCTCGGTTTCGATGAGGAAATCCCGCATCACTCCACGTTTTCGAAGAACCGCCACGGGCGGTTCCAGGAATCGAAGTTCTTCGAACAGCTGTTCGAGCGAATCGTTGCCCAGTGCCTGGAAGTTGGCCTGGTGCGCGGGGACAAGCTATCGGTCGATGGAACCTTCGTTGAAGCCAATGCTTCGAAGGAGAGCCGCATCCCGAGAGAACAGCTGGCAGAAGCTGCGCAGGTCAATCGAACCGTGCGCGAATACCTGGCTGAACTAGAAACGCAGAATCCAGTGGAGGAGCCGACACATAGCCAGGACAAGGTGTCCACTACTGATTCAGACTCCACGTATGCGACAAAAGGCGGCACGCCGGCGCATCGTGGGTGCACAAGCGACGGGTGCCCGCCTGAGCGAGGAGTCTCGAGCCGCGGAGGAGATGATCGCGCGCTTCGCTCAATGGCAAGTTAAGAAACCGCAGTCCATCGCTGCCGATGCAAGCTATGGTAACGGCGAGTTTTTGCAGTGGCTGATGGACCGGGAGATTACGCCCTATATGCCAACCAGGGACGCTGTCGGGCGAACAAGAAGCCCCTTCTATGGTCCAGAGCGCTTCACCTATTTACCGGACAGCAACAGCTACATCTGCCCAGCGGGCCAGCAACTGAATTATGGTGGTCGTAACCAGCGGAATCGGACCTTCGGCTATATCGGCACGCGTAAGAAGTGTGGCCCGTGCCAACAGAGATCCCAGTGCACGACCGGACCGTTTCGGTACCTTGCTATCCACATGAACGAAGCTGCTCGGCAACGAGCACGCGATCTCTGGACCACACCAGAGTTCGAGCACGCACAGCGACAGCGGAAGAAGATCGAGGCACTGTTCGCACAACTGAAGAGTCACATCGGCGTTCGTCGTCTGCGTCTGCGCGGGTTGAAGTTCGTTCAAGAGCAGTTCTACCTAGCGGCTACTGCTCAGAATATCAAACGACTAGTCCGGTTCCTGAGTGGACCAACAACCTCCCCCATACCCGCGGCTTCTTGAAAGCGGGCAGCCGCAACACCCGCCTCGTTTTCGTGCGGTGTCCAGCTTAGAACACCAGAACAGACGCCGACTTTTTCAACACCCACACCTGTTGGCAACGGTTGAAATAGCCTCCGGTTCGCCCGCATAGTCTTACGCAATCTGTCTTACAGGTACTGAAAGTCGTCGTCGACGTGACCCGTTCGGTCTCAGCGCATCATCTGGATGACCATCCGTAACCGTGCCTCATTTCGCATCATCTTCTGGTAGGCCGCGGGTGCGTCCTCCAGCGACACCACCTCTATCATCGGTTTGATGTTCTGGAGTACACTGAACGCCAACGTGTCGCCTTCGTTGACTCCTGTCCCAACTACCTCGCCTGAAATTGTCTTAGAACCGACAAGCAACTGATATAGGGAGAGTTCCAACGGCTCGTCCGAGGAGCCGACGACGATAAACTTTCCTCGATTAGCCAGGGCACCGAATAGAGGTCCCATGGCTTTACCGCTGGACACAGTCGTCAGAATCGCATCGGCACCCCCCATCTTTTGCAGCTCCTGGACAGCATCGACCTGGTTGCTGTCCAGGTAAACGTGCGCACTTAGCTCCAGGGCGAGAGGCTGCTTTTCGGCTCCGCGAGCGATGGCGACTGTATGGAAGCCATGCGCCGCGCGTACTGCATTGCAAGGTGGCCAAGTCCGCCAACACCCTGAATCGCAACCAGATCTCCAGCTCGCAGATGTGAGTTACGCAACGCATGGAAAGTGGTTACGCCGCGCAAAGCAGGGGCGTTGCTTCCAAGCTGCTTAGATTATTCGGAATGGATGCGAGTGCCCGTGCTTCCGCGATCACAACCTCGCCGTAGCCGCCATTGAGGTGGGCCTCATGCCCTGGATGTGCGGAACGGGTCATCAGCGTCTGCGTCGAGGTCGATCCGGGCGGCAAGTTCTATATAGTTGCGTGGGCGCGAAGATTGGCTGGGACCGGGTGTGGCGGGCGGATTGGTACTGCTCCCACAAGATGTCATCGAGCTGGGTTGTGGTCGGCATTGAGCTTAGGATGCACGCCGGGAACGCGTAGCCGCTTATTTCATGTTTGCCGGGATGGCGGCGGCGCGGGTGGACGACCATGATCTTGTACCAGAAGCCGGATCGCGGAGATCCGATGTTGGAAGTGACGGCGGAGGAGCCCTTGAGGTCATGTGGTCCTCCCTTGAGGTCATGTGGTCCTTATGCTGAGTGCCTGTCGACGTGGGAGGGGGCGGCGGGCAGCGATCCCGTGATGGTCTCTGTCTTTGGGATTGTCAGCCGGAGTATATGGCTGGCTTGAGGGCCGGGATGAATCGAGCGTAAGCGAAGATTCAGACTATTACCGTCCGGAGTTGTGCTGTTGCTTTTGTCTTTGCTGTTGCCTTCCTCCTCCTCATAGCGTCGGTAAGACGCATCCTTCCTTCGTCCCCTCGGACGACGGGTTAGGAGACTCTCTGTTAGAGAGTCATGGTTATAGGTCTGGTTACGAGTCTAGGTTAGTAGCCAACTGTGAAGAATTCATGGTCACCATGAATAAACAATTTTCATGGTGAAGAACATATATTCGTAGTGAAGATTGTTTATTCACCATGAAGAGAAAGATTTCATCCTGGAGATAAGCTCCATCGGTGCCCACGCAGTGGTATTAGCCCTCATGGAAATTAAGTGGGGCGCAAAACGACCTATCAGACCCCTCTTACAGGAGGGAGTTCGATGCACAACAAGATGAGCCAAGGTAGGGGGTTGCTCGGCAGCTCATATTTGATCTGGGCCGCGAGGGACTGCGGGCTGGTATTCGGGACCGCGCAAAAGAAGAAAGGCAGGGGCAAGCGCCTCGACAATGAGGGGAGTGAACCGAAGGTACAGTCAGAGATCACCACGTCCTCGGTGAGGCTTGTGCTTTGGGCCCTTATCTCACGGTGCAATCCACGCCAGCAGTACTCCAGCTTCGCCTCCCAGGAGACGCTTGCCGCCGACACCGGCCTCAGCATCACCACCGTCAAGCGTGCGCTGGACCACCTGATCGAGAACCTCAAGCTCGTCGACCGTGATCATCGCCCGTATGCGTCGAACCGGTACTTCATCGATACAAAGACCATGCACGACGCAGCGATGCGTAACAAAGCCGAAAAGAATAACCTTAAGGACGAACGGGATAAATATGTTTCCCCGTTCGATCAACCTGTTCCTGAGCGCCGTTCGCCCAGTGAAGCCGTTGACTCTGATAATGCAGGCCACTCCGGCGTCGACTTCGTCAGGCAAAAGCCCGCAGACAAGGAGGCAATCGACCGGATCTGCATGAACATCGCCCCGAAATTCGGTAACCACCCGACATACGAGGAGAAGGACGCAGAGCGCATGGTCAGGGGCTGCGTGATCAAGTGCGTCGATGCCGCCGGTGGAGACGCTGACCTGGTTGGTCGGGTGCTCGAATGGGCATCAAACGACCACCAAATCTACGGCGGGATCGCGAACTCCAGGCAGTTGGGCGGCTGGATCGCCAGGTGCTTCGAAGATTGGTTGAAGACGTATCGTACGGGCTGCGGTGATGAAGCCGAACTGCCGAACGGAGTGAACGAGGAGGAAGGTGAGCGGTTAATCGACTCGCTCTGTGCAGTCTTCGGCGACGAAACCGAAGTCCGTGCAACGCTGCGATCCCATGCAGCTAACCACATCACCGGTTACATCGATTATCTCCGTGAAGCGGTCGGACCCCACCTGCTTAGTATCCGTCATCTGGGCGACACCATTTATGCCGATCTCTCCCCCGCATACCGCATTTGCCGCCTCTTGGGGAGCTACGCGGGCCAGACGCAGACCACGGTGCCAGCGATCGATGAAGCGGAGAAGGACGACGTACACCTTGCCATGTGGGCTACCTCGAACAACCCCTGGGCAGGGATGCTCCGTGAGGCGGGTCCGGAGGCGTACGACGAGTTCATGGAGAACTACGACGAGATCGCAGCGGCGTGTGCCTTGCAGGCGCAGATGGAGGAGCAAGCGGACGCGCAGGGTCATCGGGATGACGACGAATCCGAAGGGTGGGATGACGACGAGCCTGACTACGAGCCGGATGCGAAGGATCGGCTGGGGTTGTAGGCGCGGAGGCGGGCCGGGGAGGGGGAACAAAATCACGTCCGGGTGGCACACCAAAATCACCCTCCACCTCACGGCGCTGGTATTACCCCTTATGCCGATTCTTCGACCAGCAGAAGTAAGATGCAACCAGCTAAGCTAGCTACCTGCGGGTCCACCAGGCCTTCGACATGCGCGACGACCTGATCGCCGCAGGGTGCGAAGGTGCTGAGTGGCGCGTGCCCAATCCTTGGCCTAGCGTTTGGACCAGATCACCGAGCCTCTAACGAAGGGCGAGATCCAACGCATGGTCCACACCTGCTTCCCCCCGTCGCGACCATAGCCAAAGGCGCGGGCCTCAAGCCGCGACGGACGCATGAGGCGCTGACCGTCTGGAGGCGGCTGGCTTCATACCCCGCAAGCCCATCCCCGGCCATCGGGTAATTCGGTACTGCATCGTCCGGGCTCGATTAGATCTGTACACGCCAGCGCAGGAGGACTCCACCGAGACGCCCCACCCCAGCCTGCATCACCGGCCTAACCCAAACCCCCATAATCGGGTTCGCGGCGAACATGGCGGTATCAACCCCCATGTCTGCCATACGCACCGCATCCTCAAGCACTCAAGCGCAGGAGAGCCGCCCGGCACCGAAGAAGAAGTTTCTTCGCCTGCCGACCATCATTGAGACAACCGGCCTCTCACGATCAACCATCTACCGCAAGCTCGATGACGGTAACTTCCCGCGCCCGGTACGTCTCGGCCCTAAGTCGGTTGCTTGGATCGAGTCCGAGGTGCAGGACTGGATGGATCAGCTCGCGTCATCTCGCGACATGCTTCGGGTGGGGTAAGGTTCGTTGTTTACGCGCTTGGTCCAGGTAGTCAGCCCACCATTGCATCATCACTGTGCGTTGCTCCATGTGCTTTGAATGGTCATATGCCGCCTTCACGTTGTTGCGGCGGATATGGGCGAGTTGGAGGTCGATGTACTGCTCCTTGAGAGGATCCGCAATCTTCCATTTCTCATGCAGCACAGTGGCCGCCACGCCTCGAAAACCGTGGCCGGTTATCTCGCACTTGTAGCCCATCCGATACAAGGCTTCGAGAATGGTGTTTTTGCTCATCGTCTTGGTCTTGTCCCACTGATGAGGGAACATCAGCTCTCCATATCCTGTGATCTCGTACAGGGACTGGAGCACGTCGAGTGCTTGGTCGGAGAGAGGTACATAGTGTGGCTTCATCCCCACAGCTCCTCTTACTTGTTTCATCCTCTCCTTCGGAATCACCCACTCCTTCTTCCTCCAGCTGATCTCGGACCAACCACCCTCGATAAGTTCGCTCGTGCGAACGAAGGTCAGAGCCATCAGCTTGAGAGCCAGCCGTGTGACTAGGGTACCGTCGTAGTTCTCCATCTTCCGCAACAACGTTGGCACGTCGCCTATCTCGACCCGTGCCATGTTAACGACTGGTACGGACTTGATGATATCTGTCGGCTTGAAGTCGGCAGCCGGGTTACGAGTCCGTGAGCGATCGCATATCGGAAGACCTGAGATACGTTCTGCAATGACCGGGCGGCGATCTCCCGGGCCCCTCTCTCCTCTATCTTCTTGATCGCCTCCACGATCTGAGGTGCCATCACCTTTCAACCGGCAGATGTCCGATGACCGGGAAGATATCGCGGGTCAGACGAGTCATCACGTCACCTGCGTAGTCGGGGTTCTTGTGACTTGACCAGTGTTCGTGCCACTTCAGCGCAACGGCCTCAAACGATGTGGCGATGCCGCGCTGAGCCTCAACCCGTTCGGACTTCCGCAGTTCCATCGGATCTACACCTGACCGAAGCAGCTTTCTGGCGTCCGCGTGTAACTCCCTAGCCTCGGCAAGGCCGACTTCAGGGAAAGAGCCGAAAGCCATCTTCTTCTCTTTGCCATTGACTCGGTACTTCCACCTCCAATGTTTCGCCCCTGTCGGTGTCACGAGCAGATACAGCCCCTGCCCGTCAGCAAGCTTCAGCTCACGCTTCCCTGCCTTCATCGAGCTGGCTGTAGTGACACATGTTGGGACTAATCAGGAGTCACAATACCATTTTTATCTGAAGCTTACGAGGAATCTTTGGAGGCTCTGACACGATCTGAGATCAGATGGGAAGAGTAAATGGTGGCCCGGGCAGGAGTCCAACCTGCGACCTTCGCGTTAGGAGTGCGCTGCTCTATGCAACTGAGCTACCGGGCCTTGAGCTTAGTGTAGCGCGACGTCGCCCTGGTTCCGGATGATAGACTTGAGGGTGGAGAATTTATGCCTGAGATACAGCGTCGTCGTGCGGTAACGGTCAAGATCGGTAATGTTCAGGTTGGCTCGGATGCCCCTGTCGTCGTGCAGTCGATGACCAACACCGATACCGCCGATGTAGAGAGCACCGTCCAGCAGATCGCCGCGCTCGCCCGTGCCGGTTCCGAGATGGTCCGGGTGACCGTCAATAATGACGAGGCAGCAAAGGCGGTCCCCTACATCATCGAGGGCATCGCCCAGAAGGGCTGGAACACGCCCATCATCGGCGACTTCCACTATAACGGCCATCTTCTATTGGCCAAATATCCCGATACCGCTCAGGCGCTCGCAAAGTACCGCATCAATCCGGGCAACGTCTCTATCGGACGCAAAGACGACGACAACTTCCGCACCATGGTCGAGGTTGCGGTCAAGCACCAGAAGCCCGTTCGCATCGGCGTCAACTGGGGATCGCTCGATCAGGCTCTTTTGACCAAGATGATGGACGAGAACTCCAGGTCCTCCAATCCCCTTCCCGCCCGCGACGTCATGATGGAGGCGATGGTGGTTTCGGCGCTCGATAACGCAGCCGCCGCCGAGCGCTATGGTCTGCGACGCGACCAGATCGTGCTCAGCGCCAAAGTCTCCGGTGTTCGCGACCTCATCGACGTCTATCAGGAACTTGCCAGCCGCTGCGACTATGCCCTGCACCTTGGTTTGACTGAAGCCGGGATGGGAATGAAGGGCATCGTAGCTTCAGCGGCCGGGCTTGCGCCTCTCCTGTTGAGCGGAATCGGCGACACTATCCGCGTCAGTCTCACCCCGACGCCCGGCGGCGACCGTTCAGAAGAGGTTCGCTGCGGCCAGCAGATCCTGCAATCGCTCGGCATCCGCAGCTTCATGCCGCAGGTCACGAGCTGCCCCGGCTGCGGGCGCACTACTTCGACCTACTTCCAGGAGCTCGCCGAACGCATTCAGACCTACCTGGTCGAGCAGATGCCGGAGTGGAAGAAGCAGTACGCTGGCGTCGAAGAGCTCAAGCTGGCGGTGATGGGTTGTATCGTCAACGGCCCCGGCGAATCCAAGCACGCCAACATCGGCATCTCTCTCCCCGGAACCTTCGAGGAGCCCAAGGCTCCGGTTTACGTCGACGGCAAGCTATTCACTACCCTTCGTGGCGACCGAATCGTTGAAGAGTTCCAGGAGATCCTCGACAACTACGTAGAGAAGCGCTACGGCAAAGTTCTCGTAGAAGCGTAAGACCATCTCAAACAACTTCACGCGCGCTCTGCTCTATCGCAGAGGCGTTATATTTTTGCGCAACTCCTTTAACGGGTAGAAGGTCCCGCGCCACATTACCCCTCCCGCCCGCAGGGTTGTAAATGCTGACCGCAAAAGCGAATACAGGAACAGCGCAGCTCCCGCGGGAAACAACACCGCATACAGAACAGAGATCTTTGAGTGGCGCGACGACAGTGCGTAAAGCGCCGCAATCGCCAGCAGGGTGAGAATCGCCGGAACGCGCGTCTGTGGAATCAGCAGAAAGACGAACGGCGCCAGGCACTGAACGGCCAGACCGAGGCACGCGGCCAGAACCAGCCCGATGCGAAATCGAAAGACCGCGAACAGGTTCTTCGTCATAACGTTTACGACGCCAAGAGCTCCCGCGGCCCAGTGCAGGCTGACCATTCCGGGCGCGATCGCGACACGCTGCCGCAGGCCGGCACGCTTGACGCAGTGAGCCATCGTGAGATCTTCAAGGATCTCCATGCGCAGAGACTCGAATCCTCCAAGCTGCTCGTAAGCGGCAGTTAGCAGCAGATTGAAGGCTCCGATTCCGATGGAGTCACGCTTCGCCTTCGGGTCGTCGGCCTTCCACGGCCGCGTCGCCCACAACCCCATCACGCCGAGGTACCCGAGCAGCATGCCCTCACCGACGCTCTTGATCTGGGGAGTCGGGAAGGTAACGAAGTGGTCTGCCTTCGTCGCAACGGCCTGTACAAGAGAGCGGCGGATTGCCTGCGGCTCAAAGAAGATATCGGCGTCAGTGAAGAGCAGATAGTCAGGCCGGTCGTTTGCAATCGCCTCGCGCGCCGCCATCGCCATCGCATGCGGCTTGCCAAGCCAGTTCGGCGGAAGCTCACTGATATGCATTACGCGGAGGCGAGCAGGATAGCGCGCAGCGAACTCGTCCATGATGGCGCCCGAGGTGTCGGTCGAGCGATCGTCGACGGCGATGATGCGAAGGTTCGCGTAGTCCTGCGCGATCAGCGATGCGAGCGAGGCTGGGAGAGCCTGCTCTTCATCGCGGGCGGGAACGATGACGGTAATCGACGGATCGCCCACAGGCTCGCGATCGAACTGTGCGTCGAGCAAGTTCGGAATTCGACGCAGTCCGAAGCCTGCAGTGACTGCTTTCCAGATCCATGCGAGTGCGAGCAGCCAGGCGAGAGCTTGGGCAAACTGCATCATGCGGCGACGGGCGCATCCTCGCGCAACGGAGGAGCATAGCGCGAGCCGAAGAAGAAGATGACCGCGGCGAGCAGCAGCGTTACCAGGGTCGAGCCGAGTCCGAGGTTCAGGGTGGAACGGTCGCTGGCGGCGCCGATGATGCGGGGCGAGATAGCGTCGCCGAGCGCATGAATCACCAGAAGCTGTCCCGCCATCGCAGTGGCTCGAACCTCGGGACGCACCGCATTCATGGTCGCAGCGTTGACCGGGCCGGTTCCGAGGAAGATGAAAAAGATGGCTAGGGCGAGCGACGGAATGGTGAGGTCGTGCGGGCCGAAGAAGCAGACGAGCGCGGGCGGAATGGCGATAGCAGCGCTGATGGCAGGAACAAGGTACAGCGCTTTAGGAGTCTTCTTCGACCAGCGCTGCGCGATGACGCCGCCGGTGATGGTTCCAAGCAGGCCGGTCACGACAGTCACGGCTCCCATAAGGAAGGCGGCGTTCGACTGCGAGCGGCCATCGACGCGCTGCAGGAACGAGGGCATCCACCAGGAGATTCCGCCAAGTGAGAAGGTGACCGCGGCATAGCCCAGGATGGAGGCCAGGTAAGCCTTGTTCTTTACCAGCGTGAGGACAGTTCCCTTCTCGAGCTTTGCTTTCTCATGCTGGCTGGCTCCGCGCTCGGGCTCCTTCATAAAGAAGAGGATGAGCAGCGCGATGATGGCTCCCGGGATGGCGGAGACGATGAAGGCGTGGCGCCAGCCGTAATGCTCTCCCACGACACCGCCGACCAGGTAGCCGAGCGCAGCGCCGACCGGGATGGCGATGTTGAAGATGGTCAGGACGCGGTTGCGTTGCTCAGGGGGATAAAAGTCCGAGAGCATGGCTGGAGCGAAGATCCCGAAGCTGGCCTCGCCGATTCCCAGAGCGGCGTGGCGGAGATTGAGCGAATCGTAGCTGTGGACCGAGGCGGTGAAGAAGTTGATGCCGCTCCAGAACAGGGCCGCGATGACGATCATGGGCTTGCGCGGAAAGCGGTCGCCGAGCCATCCCGTGATGGGCGAAGCGAGCATGTAGGCGATCATGAACCAGAAGGTCAGGGTTCCGATGTGCTCGTCCGTGAGATGAAACTCGCCCTTGATCTGCTCCTGCACGCCGGGAAGGATGTAGCGGTCGATGTAGTTGACGAAGTTGAGCGCGGTCAGGAGGACGAGGGCCGTAGTGGCTCCGGCAACTGCGCCGACCGAGGAGGGTTTGGTTGCGGATGGCATCGCTGGCAGAATAGCAGCACGGAGGGGCGTCTGCCCTCACGGGCTAAAGCCCCGGCTTTTTGGGCTGGTGTGTGGCACAGATGGAGCTGTTCCATTCCAGGACATCCTCTACACCTTCTCCCCTGACATCCTTTAGATGTCTATGCCTGTTGAGTGGTTACTGGATGACTTGGAGATGACCTGTGTGCACCTCTGACTGAAAATTTCTCTTGAACTTCGACCGCGATACCGTGAGACTGAACCGGCACCGCCATTGCACCCCAGGGGAAGTACTCGTTTGCCACGATACTGGTTCGTACTTGTCACACTGATCGCCTTTCTGCTCACAGGCTGTAGCGGGAACAACAACACTCCGGCCCCGGCCGCGCCTGTCTTTACCAGCACGCCAGGTACCCAGGCCACCGAGGGGTCGCCCTACAGCTATCAACTTGCAACCAGCGCCACTGCGGTCACGTTTTCCTTATCGAACGCACCGACCGGCGCAACGCTTAGCGGAAACAGCCTCTCGTGGACCCCTACAGCGCAACAATCCCGGACCTCGAACAGCTTCACCGTGACTGCGACCGCTTCAGGCGGAGCATCGGCGACACAGTCCTGGTCGGTGACGCCATCCGGGACCATCCGAATCAGCCACATCGATACCTTGTGGGATGAGAATGGTTCGACGAATAAAGCCTTCGACTGGACCCCCATCAACTCGTACGTTGCGGCTCTCGTGCCGCAGCCGGATGGCTCTTTCCGGTCACTCTCCGGAACGGCCGGCGCCAATGGAACCTTCGAGATTCCCAACGTCCCTGCGGGACACTATTGGCTGAAACTCGGACTCGGCGAGACGTACTGGACGAGCAGCAGCATCTTCGATGCGGGCAGCGACATCTTTGTCTCAACCGTAAATCCTCCGAATCCGACTCTCTCGACGACGTACATCAACTTCAGCTTCACCTCCTTGGACCCGACGGCTGCACCCGCAATGTTTCAATTCGATGCTCTCGAAACCCCCTTGCCGGCCTATCGGATCTCAACGACTCCAGGTTCCACCACCTTCTCCGCAGGAGTTTCGATTGGCAGCAACCTCGATTTCTCCTCGATCAAAAATGCGTTCGTGAGGCAGTACGAACCGGCCGCATTTGGTCCCATGGCTGGATACGTGATGGGACCTTCGCTTATGCTGTCGAATCTGTCCCTAGCGACCGGTGGCCCCAATACGCTCAGTGGAGCACTGAGTCCCACAGTTCCAGCTTCGATTAACCTCAGCGTCAAGGGTTCCGCGTGGGCTTCCCTGTCCGATCACATCGCGCCGACCGCACCTACCGCTCTGGGAGGCAGCTTCAACCTCTCCGTACAGTCCTATATCTCGGCCGACGGTCCAAACGTATCAAGCTCAAAACCCATTGATCTCCTCTGGACCGGAGGAAACGGGGCCGGAGGAAATTGCCCCGGCGGGAACCTCACCAGCGGACGCTTCTCGGACTTGCTTATATCCCCCACGAATCCGCCTTTGACCACTGACGTGGAAGCGGGGGCGGTGCAATATAGCGATCCATTCCCTTCCGCTTGGCGACGCACCTTCCGCGTATGCCAGACCGCTTCGGTGGCTGTTCCTATGCCTGGAGGAAGTACCCAGAACTTCGATCTGACCAATATCCAGACGACCTCACTGCCAACCACAACAGTCAAACCTCTGATCTCACCGGTGCAGAACCCGAAGATCAACGGCGACGACCTCTTCACTGCCGCCACAATCAACGGAACAGCGGTGACACTCAGTTGGGACCCGCCCGCGATCGGCGCTCCGTACGGCTATACCGTGGCTATCATGAGCCCAACTACATCGCCGGGCGGCACATCGCCGGGCGGCACATTACCTGTCGGCACACCGCCGGGCACGATCGTTGGCACGATTACCACATTCCCAGGCGGCACGCCGCCGGGCACGATAACTGGCACAATCGGATTTTTTCCTCTTGCTACGTTGAGCGCCGCAAAGACTTCGATGACCGTTCCACCTGACCTGCTATCGTCCGGAAAGACCTACTTGTTTGTCATTACCTCGCTGGTTGATGGAAAAGCCAATATGGAGACTAGCCCACATCGCTCTTCGCTTCCAACTGCAGATGCTCAATTGATATCGGCTCCTATAACAATCACAAACTAGCGATTGGATCCGTTCGTCTTCAGACCACCCAGATCCTTTGTCAACCCACAAACCTATGCGATTCGAACAAAACAAGTGGTTTAGCTCGCAAGAAAAGTGCCGGTCCGTAGAGCTCATCTTGCTAAACTAAATGCAGAGCAAAAGAAGCCCCGGAGATATCCCGGGGCTTCTTCTTTGTTCGAACGATTGGAATCCGAGGTCCGGACCTAAGTTGAACAGAATGAAGATTTTGCACAAAATACGATGGGGGACCCCTCCCTAAACCGCGACCGTGAACGTATCCTCGGTCCGAGTCACCGCGCGATACATCGTATCCCGCTCAAACGGCTCCCGGCCCGCCTCCGTAATCAGCCGTACCAAGTCCTTTCTTCGCAGCCCCTGCGGAGTCGTCGCCCCGGCATCGTGATAGATCTTCTCCTCAATCACGGTTCCGTCGATATCATCCGCGCCGAACCGCAGCGAGATCTGCGCCATCTTCGGCGAGACCATCTGCCAGTAGCTCTTGATGTGGGAAAAGTTATCCAGCATCAACCGCCCCACGGCGATCTGCTTGATGTCCAGCATCCCTGTCGTCTTCGGAATGTGAGCCAGGGCAGTATTGTCGGGATGAAACGAGAGAGGAATAAACGTCTGGAATCCGCCCGTCTCGTCCTGCACCTCGCGCAGGCGAACCAGGTGATCCACGCGATCCTCGTCGTTTTCGACATGGCCGTATAGCATGGTCGCGTTCGAGCGCAGTCCCATCTTGTGCGCCAGCCGTGCCGTATCCAGCCACTCGGATCCATCAATCTTGTGATCGCAGATGATGTGCCGGATGCGATCCGCAAAGATCTCCGCGCCGCCGCCTGGCATCGAATCGACGCCGGCTTCCTTCATGCGCTTCAGCGTCTCCTCGATCGTCATCTTGCCGCGCTTGGCAAGAAACGCGACCTCGACCATCGTGAACGCCTTGATATGAACCTCTGGAAACCGCTCCTTCAAGCCCCGAACCAGATCCATGAAGTACTCGAACGGAAGATCAGGATGCAGCCCACCCACAATGTGGAACTCCGTTACCGCCTCCGTGTAACCCGCTCCCGCGGTCTCCCACGCCTCTTCGAGAGCCATCGTGTACGTGCCCGCCTCGCCCTTCTTCCTGCCAAAGGCACACAGCCTGCACGACGCGACACAGACGTTCGTCGGATTGATATGACGATTGACGTTGAAGTAAGCGATGTTGCCGTGCAGCTTCTCGCGAACCCAGTTCGCAAGCCAGCCCACGGCAAGGATGTCGCCGCTTCGATACAGCTTGACGCCGTCTTCGAAGCTCAGGCGTTCGCCCGCGAGAACCTTTTCAGCAATCGGCTCCAGCGCTCGATCATCCGTCTGGAAGGAGTGTCGCGGTCGGGCAAGCGGCCCCTGCAGACCCGCTGTCCGGGCATTCGGGATTCCCGTGCTGGCATTGGAATTCATACTACGATTCTAATCCCTCGCCGCCTGCCACGATCCGCAACCGTTCTATCAGTGCTTCTCAACCTCGGCCGAATTCACCATCTCCGGCTGGATCACGACACCATCGAATAGAGTCGCCGCAACCAGATGATCGCCGACCGGACGCAGCAGGCGAAGATTCCAGCCTGTGTTCCAGTACGAGACCTTCTTGTCCGGAAGATGCGCCGAGAAAGCGATGGTCGTCGAACTGTTCGCCGTAATCAGAACGCGCTGATCCTTCTCGTCGTAGAAGATGCTGTTCACATCCCGGACAAACAGGTTCTTCACCACCTGCCACGTCGCTCCCTTGTCTTCGGAGAGATAGACGCCTTCGCGGCCTCCAATCCAGAGTCCTCCAAAACCATCTACGGCGACCGCGGTGATCTGCGTGAGCTCCGATGGCGGCGTGATCGGATTCCAGGTACGACCGTCATCGCCAGAGAGCATCGCCTTGGTCAGCGACGCGGCTAGGATGGACGACTTCGAAGAGGACACTGCATACCACATATACCCTTGCGGATCCGTAACCAGTGTCCAGCTCTGACCACCGTCCGCGCTCTTCAGAACACCGTCCTGTGTCGCCGCGAAGACCTGCTCTCCGTCGCGAGCGAAAGCAAAGACCGTGCCATCAAATGGTTTGGCGGGCTCCTTCTTCTTTACGACCGTCTTCTTCACAGGAGCTTTTCGTGCGCCCTTCTTCCTGGTCGTAACCGGCTGCGGCGCAGGCGGAGCTTCCGTCACCGGCAGCTCCAGCGATACATGTTCTACCTTGCTCCAGACCTCTCCGTTCAGGCGGTAGATTCCGTGCCTCGTTCCCGCCAGAATCGTTCCATCCGACGCCTGCCCGAGGCTGAGGACGTCATGCGCCTCGAGCCCTGCATTCTTCTGCGTCCAGGTCAAACCACCATTGGTGCTGACGAAGACTCCGCCCCAGGCCTTGTCGTTCACCATGCCAACGTAGATGGTTCCTGGGGAGCGCATATCCGCGACGTAGGAAGTAATCTGACGCGCGGAGAAGCCGCTGTTCGTTGCTCTGAAGCTCGCCCCGCCATCATTCGAGACAAGCACACCGCCACGATCGGTCGCCAGCAGAATGCGGTTCGTATCCTGCGGATTGATGTAGACGTCGTTGACGATCAGCTCCGGTCCGGTCGTTCGGCTCCAGGTCTTTCCGGAATCGGTCGTGCGGTACAGACCTTCGGTCGTTCCAGCGAAGACGATGTTCTGATGCTGCGGATCCTGCATCAGAACGCGCGTGCGCCTTGCCGTAGAAGGGATTCCCTGGATTTTGTGAAACAGCGAACCCGCGCTCTCACTCTTGTAAATTCCCGAGCAGGCGCTGGCGTAAACGACGCTGGGATCCTTGGGATCGATGATGATCGAAAAGACATCCGAGTCATCAATCACGCCTTCCTTGATGTTGGACCAGTGAGCGCCATCATCGGTCGTCTTCCACGGCAGATGCCATGTTCCCGCATAGACGATCTTTGGATCTTTCGGATCGATAGCGATGGATTCGACTTCGTGGATCTCCCTGCTTCCCTCCGGGCTAATCAGCTTCCAGTGAGAACCGCTATCGGTCGTCTTGTACACACCCTTCAGCGTTCCGGCAACGAAAGTCGCGGGATCAGAGGGAGCGCCGACAAGCGCAAGCACGGACTGGCCCTTGAGATCGGGGACCTCCTGCCAGGAGGCTCCGCCATTTTCACTGAGGAAGAGGCCACCGTCCGCGTTCCCGAGCGCCCATGCGCCGACGAGCACACGGCCCGGCTTTGAGGAATCGATAAGGATGTTGTCTACGACGAGATTGTCACGGCTGCCAATGCGAGACAGGCGCTTCCACTGCGCCCCGCCATCGTGGGACTCGTAGATCCACCCATTTGCCGATCCCAGGTAGAGATGCTGGCTGTCGTGAGGATCTGCGGCCAAAGCGCGCGCGTCACCCCCGTCAGGACCGTAAGGCAACCAGGTTGAAGAAGGGAGTGCCTGGGAAGACGTGGCTGAGGCAATTACCAGGGCGAGCAGGAGGGAGAGAGAAAAGGTCCGTCTAGAGTTATGTCGCATGATTCCAGTTACCAGTCTAGCGAAAGCAGGATATTTGTTCTTCTATTGTCTCTTTTTGACACTAAAAAAAGCTGGCCGGGAATCAACCCGGCCAGCTCTTTTTAGTAACGCATGTGGTTACTTCTTCCTGGTGCGGCGGGCCCGGCTGCGGGGAGCCACCTTCGTTGCGCTTTCGTCGACCGGGGTCAGACCAGACTGATCGAAGTTAGCGCCGGTTGGGATCAGGGTTGAGGATGCCGACTTGCCGTCCTGCGATCCGGTGTAGACCGAGATGCGGCTGGAGTCGATGCCCTTCTCCTTGACCAGGTAGTCCTTTGTGTTGACAGCGCGAGCTGCAGCAACCTTGGCTCCGCCACGCTCGTTGCTTGCCGCGTTACCAACGACTGCGAGCTTGGCATCGGAGGAGCGCTGCATGTTCAGAGCGACGTCGTCGAGGCAGGCCTTCGCTTCGTTGTCGACACGGGCCGGACGGCGCTTGTCACGATCGAAGTTGATCGAGCAAAGAGCCTGGGTCGTCGGTGCCGGCGGTGGCGGAGGTGCGTTGACGGTGACGCTGGCGGTGCAGGAGGCCGACTGACCCTTGTCATCCACAACGTTTGCCGTGACCGTGATGGTTCCGGGGGCAGCGCCGGTGGTGTTGAGGGTAGCGGTGGAGGTGTTGCCGGTGACCGATCCAGCCGTCGAGCTATAGCTGTAGGTCAGAGGACGATTCTGCGGGCTGGTTCCCTGAGCGGTGATCGTGGAAGAGTCTCCAGGAGCAACGGTCGAGGGGTTAGCCGAGCAGGTAATCGTCGGGGGCTGGAACTGCTGAATGGTGAACGGAGCCGAGCAGTCCGCCATCTGACCGGGCTTGTTGCCCTCCGAAACATGACCCTTGACCGTGTAGGAGCCGGGGTTCAGGTTCGTGGTCGTGACGTTGGCCGTCGTGTCTGTTCCCGAAACAGTGCCGCCATCCGAGGTCCAGCTATAGGTCGCGGTCTTCTTGGGATTCAGATTCGCAGCGGTTCCGGTCACAGTGATCGGGTCACCCGGATATGCGGTTGCAGGGGATGCCGAGCAGGTGAAGGTGACGGGAGGAGGAGGAATGATGTGACCGAAGTGCGTCACGATACCGGTGCTGAGATCAACACCGCTCAGGTTCGCACGTCCGCCGGTCGGTCCGCTCGGAGGAGGCGTATAAGGACCGAAGTTGGTGTGAACGTAGCGATAATCTGCCTCAAAGAGGCGGAAGGAGAAGCGGTTGTTGAAGAACGGCAGGTCGTAATCCATACCGCCGCCGGCCGTGAGGGTTGTGCCCCAGGTCCAGGGGTTGTGGTACTGGTATGAGTGGTAGGAGTTGGGACCAACCAATTTGCTTCCACCAGCCAGACCATGGGCAAACAGCGTAAAGTTCTGCATCGGAGCGCGGAAGATCGGACCGGCCGAAGCGCTGTAGAGTCCGTCGTTCTTTCCGTCCGGATGAGCAACGAAGTTGATCTCGCCGCCGAAGAACTTGTTGAAGTAATATGCTCCACTGCCGATTGCACCCAGGTCAACCGAGCTGTAGTTGACTCCAAGAGGCTTCAACTGACCGTGTGCTCCAAAGTAGGAGTACCCGGTGAAAAGATCGAAGCGGGATGGGTTAGGGCCCGTGGGGGCGGTTGTGCTGGGAGTCTGCGCACCCAGACTCGCGACTCCAAGACTGACTGCACATGCAGCCAGTACGAACCGGCCAAGACTACGTAAAGGGCTATAAACCATTCGACTTCCTCCGTCAAATTCTTCCAAGTGTCAGGAGCCTGTTTCGGCTCAATCTTGTTGATTTAGTGTTTCGATTCAGTAAAGCTTATAGCAGGTTGCAAGGTGTACCGGTAAAAAATACTCTTCGGTAACTATATTTTCAATACTTTACCCACCAAATGGAACCCCAACGAGCATGGGAGAACCTGCACAGTTACCCAGTTCTCTCTCCTGTTCAGGAAAGATTAAGGGTCTTGCGTACGGTCCCGCGCTCGTTCTGTATCTTCTCCTGCAGCAGGGTGATAGCGTAAAGCAACTGCTCAGGCCGTGGAGGGCAGCCGGGGACGTAGATGTCGACCGGAATGACCTGATTGACACCCTGGAGCAGGGCGTAGTTGTTGAAGACACCGCCTGAAGTAGCGCAGGCGCCCATGGAGATGACCCACTTCGGCTCCGGCATCTGCTCATACAGCCTCCGGATAACCGGAGCCATCTTCTGCGAAACTCGACCGGCGATGATCATCAGATCGCTCTGACGAGGCGAGGGTCGAAAGACCTCCGCTCCAAAGCGCGCGATGTCGTACCGAGACCCACCCATCGACATCATCTCGATCGCGCAACAGGCCAGACCGAACGTCATCGGCCACACAGAGTTCTTGCGAACCCAGTTGATCGCCGCATCCAGTGAGGCCAGCACCACGCCCTCGGGCTGGTCGTAGCCCCAGTTCACCTCTCTCAGCTTCTCCTGATTTTTGGCGAAGCTGTCGAGACTTCCGAAGAGGTAACGGTCTCCCTTTTGAGGAACCTCGGTGGGACGTCCGCTACTGGTGTTGTCTCCCGATTCTTTGCTCATACTTTAATAATAAGGCCGAGCTCGACGTATAGGCGATCTTTCGCATGGTCCCAGCAGGAAGTTGCCATTCGGTCCAGCCACGCATACCCGTTGCCGATCAGCGGGCGTTCTCTTCCATCGCCTGCAGCAGAGCCGAACGCAGCGCTCGTTGCTCCTTTTTTTCGAGCTTCGCCCCCTCATGGGTGAGGTAGAATACGTCGATGGCGGTCTCGCCTTCGGTATCGACCAGAGCCACCTCGATATTGAGGTCGTGGGCCGCCATCGTGAGGCTCAGACCGCGCAGCAGACCTGGGAGATCCTGCGCTATCACCTCGACCAGAGTGCTGTGGGAGGAAGCCTCATCGTGAAACTCCACCCGGGGCTCCACGACAACCTTCGGCGCCTTTCTTCTGCCACGTCGCCGGCCGCTCAGCAGCTTCTCCACGGGCATGGCCCCCGTCATCACGTCGTAGATACTCTTCACAAACCGCTCGTGCTCGGAGTGGTTCATCTCGAGCGTGCGGAAGGTATCGGTGAACCGAAAGCTGTCGACGACGATGCCGTTGCGATTGGAAAACGCGTCTGCGGTGACGATGTTCATCCCCCATGCCGCAAGAGCTCCCGTCATGTTCGCAAACAGTAGAGCGCGATCCGGAGTAACGACTGTCAGTTCGCTCACCGAGGAAGAGTAGCGGAAGTCCAGCTGCACGCGGTCTGCATTCAATCGCTCCGCCATGCCGAAGTGTATGCGGATCTGCTCTGGCGAACGCGTAAGGACGTAGCGCTCCGGGAAGCCCTCGAGGAAGGCCGCAACCGCCGCTCGCTGATCGGGCACCAGCGCGGAGACGCGGTCGACCAGCTCCCTTGCCTCCTGTGCTCCGACGCGCTCGTCATCGACACTGCGATCGAGATAGTTCGCGGTCGCCATATACAAACGCCACAGATTCTCCGCCTTCCACGGTGTCAGCGCATCGGGATGGACGGCGTTGATATCTGCATAGGTAAATAAGGTCAGCATGCGCAGCAGCTCCGGCGTATGCACCTTGCCCGCAAAGGCCCGCACTGTCTCGGCATCAAAGATGTCGCGACGTAATGTCGAGGACATCTCCAGGTGATTCTCGATCAGGCTCAGCACCAGGTCGCTCTCGTATGAGTCCAACTCCAGCCTTGCAAGCAGCCCGCGAGCCATCCGTGCGCTCTCTTCGGCATGATCTCCGGTACTCCGCCCTTTGCCGGTATCGTGCAGCAGCGCCATCAGGTACAAAAGCGCCGGATGAGGAAGCTCGCGCAGCAACGCCCCGAACCGCGACGCCCACTCAGCGTGCGAGCCCCTCTCAGGCCTTGCGACCGCTGCATCGCGCTCAAGGCTGTGGAGCGTATCGATCAGCACGAAGGTGTGCTCATCGACCGTATAGCGGTGATACGCATCGCGAATGACAAGCGCGTCGATACCGTGGAATTCGGGGATCAGAAGCTCGAGCAGACCGAGAGCGTGCATCACGCGCAAGGCGTTCCCTGCGTACTGTCCCAGCAGAATCTCCTGCAGGCGCGTCCAGAGAGCCGGACCTTCCTCAAGGCTTGCAGAGATCGGACCAAGCGCATGCGAGATCCTCTCCTCCGACTCACGCTCGAGCGTGCACCCGGTGCGAGCCATCGCACTGAATATCTCCAGCACGACCTCGGGGCTGTGCGCGGGATCTTCCGCTCCGGAGGCCGGTGCGGGAGCAGGCCTGAGGATAGCCTTGCCCCGCTCAATCCGAAACTCGCCCGAGGTCTCGATGGCGCGGTCGAGCTTGAGCGTGAAGTTCCTGGGCCGTTTGCGCGGAGGAAGATCTTCGATTGCCCGTCTCAGGCAGCGCTCGATACTGCGGGCGTGGCGGAAGTAGATCCTCATCCAGTAAGCTGCGTCTACCGACTGGCTGCGGTCGCCATTGACCCCTACCGCGACCGCCGCAGCAGCATCCTGCGCCTGCCAGTCCAGCGTGTTGTCATCGCGTTCATGGCGGTAATGAAGAAAGCAGCGCACCAAGCGAAGGAACTCCACCGCCTGCCGGAAGTCAGCATTGTCCGTAGAGGTTACAGCCGAGGCGTCCGTCCCGCCGTCCAGCATCGGCAGCCAGCCGCAGACATGGACATCGCGGAGACCTCCGGGGCAATCTTTGATATTTGGCTCAAGGTGGAACAGAGTGCTGCCGTACTTGGCGTGACGCTCCTCGGTCAGTGCGAGCAGGCGGTTCAGAATCGCACTTCGATCTCTGTCGAGAAGTCGAGGAACGATGTCGCTGGTCAGCTTTGTGTACAGCCCGGCGTCACCTGCCAGGAATCGGTGATCCAGGATGGCGAACGTAAACTCGGCATTGTCTTCGGAGAATCGCTCACACTCGGAGATTCTTCGCAGCGCCTGCGAGACGCGAATCCCGCAGTCCCACATCTCCTGACAGATCCGCCGGATCGGTTCCTTGATCTCCTTCTCGCTGACCTTCGCATCGAGAAGAAAGAGGAGATCGACGTCAGAGTAGGGAAACAGCTCTCTGCGTCCGTAGCCGCCGATCGCAAGCAGGGAGACCCCATGGCCGAGAACTAGGTTGGCCTTCTGGGCGCTCTGCCACAGCGCGGTGACCATCTCGTCCACAGCGGAGGTCCGGGCAGCCAGGGCCGCAGTACCCGAGCCGCCGGCCTCGAAGGCTCCACGAATCTCGAGCATTCTTCGCTGGTATAAATTGCGCCGCTCGCCGCCTGTGGACTCGCTCGCCTGCATTCGATCTCCCCGAGTCTTGTGGACAGATTCAGAACCTGTCCCGGCTTCGATCCCATCAAATGCGAGAGTGAATCTCGTCGCTGATCGCTGAGATCAGAGCGCGATCTCACCCCGCTCATCATTGCGTATTCGAATCGCCTCGTCGATCTTCGAGATGAAGATCTTGCCGTCGCCGATGGTCCCGGTACGGGCGGCGGCGATGATGGCGTTGACGGCATCATCGACCATTGCGTCAGTGACAACGATCTCCAGCTTCACCTTCGGCAGCAGGTCCACTGAGTATTCCCGGCCTCTGTAGACTTCGGTGTGCCCTTTCTGGCGACCGTGTCCACGCGCCTCCAGGATGGTCATGCCATCGACGCCGATCTCTACCAGGGCATCCTTCACCGCGTCCAGCTTCGATGGCTGAATCACCGCTTCAATCTTCTGCATATTCGTATCGTCCTCTCGGGCTCGTGCCCCTCAACGTTAGTGCGCCCAATCGTAACCTTCTTCGCCGTGCTGGGAGAGGTCGAGACCGTCGCGCTCTTCATCCTCACTCACCCTAAGGCCCATCGTCTTGTCTATGACGAACAAAATGATGAGCGTACCCACGATCGAAATACTCCAGGCGATGGCGACGCCACCGATCTGGTTGATCAGCTGGTGCCAGTTCCCTTCCAGAAGCCCGGTCGCCTTGCCCGCTCCAAAGATCGGATTGATGGCGCTGTTGGCGAAGATGCCGGTGAGAATAGCTCCCAGCGTACCGCCTGCGCCGTGAACCCCAAAGGCGTCGAGAGAGTCATCGTAGCCGAACCACGCCTTGACCTTCACCACCATCAGGTAGCAGAAGATTCCCGCGAACAGACCGATCCAGAGGGCCGACATGGGAGTTACGAAGCCGGCGGCCGGTGTGATGGCAACCAGACCGGCGACTGCACCCGAGATCGCTCCGAGAGCAGAAGGCTTGCCCTGACGGATCCACTCTGCGATGATCCAGCCGATCGCAGCAGCGGCAGCGCCGAAGTGCGTCGCCACAAAGGCCGAGGTCGCCAGGGTTCCGGCCGAGAGCGCCGAACCCGCGTTGAATCCGAACCAGCCTACCCACAGGAGACATGCTCCGACGAAGCTCAGAACCACGGAGTGGGGCGGCATCGGCTCCTTGGGGAAGCCCAGGCGCTTGCCCAGGAAGATCGCCGTCACCAGCGCTGAGACGCCCGAGGTGACGTGCACCACCGTTCCACCGGCGAAGTCGAGACAGGGAATGCGACCGCCCTGCGCAGCGTTCAGCAGACCGCCCTTGCCCCAGACCATGTGGGCCATCGGGCTATAGATGAACAGGGTCCAAAGCGTCATGAAGACCAGCATCGAGGAGAACTTCATGCGCTCGGCGAACGCTCCCGTAATGAGGGCCGGGGTGATGATCGCGAACATCAACTGATAAATCATGAAGGTCTGGAGCGGAATGGTCGCCGCGTACGCCGGGTCCGGAGCAAGTCCTACCCCGTGCAGAAACATGTTCTGAAAGCCGCCGATAAAGGCATTTCCCTGACCGAAGGCGAGCGAGTAGCTGACGATCGCCCACAGCACTGTCACCAGTGCCATCATGGCAAAAGTCTGCATCATCGTGCCCAGCACGTTCTTCTTCCGCACTAGTCCGCCGTAGAAGAGCGCCAGTCCGGGGCCGCTCATCATCAGCACCAGCGCGGCCGAAACCAGCATCCAGGCGTTATCCCCGGAGGTCTGCGCCGCCGCGATCGCCGTCGCGTTGCTTGCGGTCTGCTTCTCGAGAGTTGTCAGCCGATCCGACTGGGAGGCGGAAGCATCTGCTGAAGTCTGTGCAAGAGCTGTCTGGCCGGCCAACATGGGCCCGCCCACCCCCAGCATCAGCAAGAGCGCCAGAAACACCTTCACTACGGCAACACGCATGGATTCGATCACCTGTCTGATAGAGATTTACGTTCGGAAGAGAGACGCACAGACCTGACCGCCCACGGAGAGCGCTTCAAGCTGCACGTTGGCCTTCGCTGCAGCGTGGGAGCAAAGGCAATTGTCGTGGTGCTTTTAATCTACACAAATGGAAGCGCTTCACAAAGCGGGAAATCCACTACTTCCCTGGCCGAAGTGACCTCGCTGGATTAAATATGCCCTTCCGAGGACTGCCTCGCTGCAAGCATCGCTTCCACAATCTGCGCCCACTCCGCTTCCAGATCGCCGCTCGCTGCATTCCGACCCGCCCGACGATACCAGTAGCCTGCATTGCCGGTATCGCCCTCTTTACGGTGCAGATAGGCGTGCACCCACGAGCCGCTGACATCGTCGATCTCCTGGGCTACCTCGTGTGCACGTTCCCAGTCACCCTGTGCATCCCACCACAGTGCCAGCAAAGCCCCATCGAGGCCATGCGGATCCGCTTTCTTGAACTCTGCTGCTGTCATCGCCACATCCTAGGGAGTCGGCGCTGCATACCCGCGCTCCCTCATCCATTTGATGAGCAGGTCCGGCCATACGCTCAGCTGCGGATTTGCGGGGGCCAGTCCCGCACCATGCGCCCCATGCTGGAACATGTGCATCTCCACCGGAACCCCGGCCCGCACCAGCGCCTCGTAGAACATCACGCTGTTCGCCACCGGAACCGTCTTATCATCCGTCGTCGCGAACAGAAAAGTCGGCGGTGTCTGCGGTGTGACCTGGGTCTCATCTGACATCGAGGACACGAGTCCCGGGTCGGGATTGTCGCCCAGGAGATTCCGCTTCGAACCTTGATGCACGGACGGATCGAACATCGTGATTACGGGATAGGACAGGATCAGGAAGTCAGGTCTGCTGCTCTTCTGCTGAATCGGATCCGTCGCACCCGAGTCGCCCGCGTCGAAGTGCGTTCCTGCCGTAGCCGTAAGATGGCCTCCCGCGGAGAAGCCCCACATGCCAATGTGATCCTCGGAGATTCCATACTCCGCCGCATGCGCACGGACCAGACGGATTGCGCGTTGGGCATCGCCCAGTTCGACCGGATGATGGTACCGGGGTCCGAGCCGATAGCGCAGCACAAACGCCGCGACCCCCCGGTCGTTCAGCCAGTGCGCGATCGCAGAGCCCTCCTTCTCCATCGAAAGGTGCTGATAGCCTCCGCCCGGAGCAACCACGATGCCTGTCTTCGTCGGATTCGGAGTTATCGGCAGATACACCGTCAGCTCCGGCTTGTCGGAGTCCTCCGTGCCCAGAGCCCCGGGCGCCCCGGATGGCCACAACAGTACCTCCGGATGCGTCGCCGTATCTGCTGCTGGCTGCAACTGCTGCGCCAAGCCCAGTGGCGACATAGAAACGAGGACAGCAAGACATACCAATATCGATCGCACTCTCGAGATGCTCCTTTGCCTTATTTGCTCCACTGTAACAATTTGCACGCGATTCCCCACCGACGTGGATGGATTTTTCTCTGAAGAATCCCGTACCCTTGCAACAGCAGATCACGGGTCCGGAGAATACATGAAGAGTCTTGTTGAGAAACAACTTGGCCAGTCCATCGCTACCATGCAGGCCACGCTGGCAGATCCGCAGATCGCAGACACCCTGGTCACCATCGCAGAGGTTACAGCGAAGTGCATGCTCGCCGGCGGAAAGCTGATGGTCGCGGGCAACGGAGGCTCCGCTGCCGACGCCCAGCACCTGGTAGCCGAGTTCGTCGTACGCCTGGTGGACAACCGTCCGGCCATGCCGGCTATCGCCCTCACCACCGACAGCTCCATCATGACTGCGGCGGGAAACGACTTTAACTTCGAGTGCATCTTCGCACGGCAGATTGAAGCGCTGGGCCGGCCCGACGACGTCTTCCTCGGAATCTCCACCTCGGGAAACTCGAAAAACATCATCCAGGGCCTGCTTCAGGCCAAAGAAAAAGGCATGACCACCATCGGCTTCACCGGAAACGGCGGAGGAAAGATGAAGTCCATCTGCGACTACAACATCATCATCCCCTCCGACGTGACCATGAACATCCAGGAGTGCCATCTGGCTCTCGAACACATCTTCTGCCTGGCGGTCGAGAAATACTTCTTCGCAGACGCAAGGACACGCTAATCCCTCTACTGACGTTGCGGCGAAGCACCAGCCTGCACCGTCGGCGACTCGCGCAGCAGGCTCTCGACATCGGCCCGGAACTGGGACTCTCTGAGAGCGCCCACGAACGTCCGGGCGACTCGTCCCCGGCGATCCACCAGGATCGTCGTCGGCAGACCATCCATACCGTAAGCCAGCTGCGACATCGGAGCCGTGATCGCCATCGGGTAGGTGACATGCAGCCGGTCAATAAACTGCGTCACTCCCTGTGGAATCTCCATGGAAGCGTGCTCATCGACAGCGACTCCCACCACCTCGAATCCGCTGCCGCCCAACTCATGACTGAGCCGCGCCAGCATCGGAGTCTCTTCCCAGCAGGGGGCGCACCAGCTCGCCCAGTAGTTGATCGCGATCACCTGCCCCCGATGATCTGCAAGTCGCCACGCTCCTCCATGGATCAGCTCCAGCATGAGCGGAGGCATCGGCTTGCGTTGCGCGGCAGGCGTAACTCCTGCTCGGCCTCTCCCGACGAACGCCACAACCAATGCTGCCGCGATCAGCACAGCCAACCCGCCGTACAGGAAGATTTGTGAACTCGTGGAAGGCTTGGTCAGGCGCATCGCTTCTGCCCAATATAGGTCCTGGCACCCGTACGGAGAAAGCAGACCCACACTTCCACATTGAAAATAAAGGAGCACTGCCGACTCCTCGATGAAATGCGGCATCTCAACCACAGGAAGACTTTCAAACTTGCCCTTTGGCTTGGGCTTTACTTTTTAGGAGATCGAATGGAACGCGCCTGCACTCAAAAGACACGAGAGACACGAAAACGACTCAACGCCGCCGGCACAACCGCTCTTCTGCTTGCTTCTCTCTCGATGACAATCGGATGCAACACCAAGAACAAGCCCACTCCACAAAACTTTACCAGGGCCATCAACGCGTATTACCTGGAACGCTCTGAGTGTCTCTTCCCGAACATGAGGTTCCCCTATGCAACGGCGGATCCGGAAGAGACTAAGCAGATGAATGCGCTCGTGCGGGCGCGGCTCCTGGAGTCCAGCTATGAATCTGCCGTAAAGACGACCCGCTACACCGTCAGCAGAACCGGACAACGCTTTGCACCACGCTTCTGCTACGGACACCGTGAGGTCACCTCCATCGACAACTTCACGCCTCCCAGTAAAGGTCCCAGCGGATTCCCCGAGACGGTCGTCAACTATCACTACACCCTCAAGGATGTCCCCGTTTGGGCACAGTCGTCGGATATCGCTGGCGCATTTCCAAAGATGGCCCAGGCGACCACCAAAGATGGTTCCGACAAGATCAGCCTCGCCCAAACGCTCGCAGGCTGGCAGGTGCCGGAGCGGTAGAGGTCTCCCCCCAAGCTCATCCATCCCTCAACGCCTTCGCACGGCGTTGAGGGATTCTTCTTTGGTCGAACCAAACTCCTGTTGAAGGACCGGGGGTTGCCTCTCTCATTCTTGCGGTCTGCCGCACGGCAATCCATTCATCTGGTGCAGCTTGACACGGTTCCGAAGCACCCCCTACGATGTCAGCCGGCCGTCTTCAAACCAGCAACAGATGGCTTACAGCAGACAACCGCACCTCGAGTGGTCAGTCCTATATCTCGGAACATCTCTGGCCTTCGCTCGATGTCAGATGCCCGCCCCAGAACCGCACGCAGCACAACCGGAAAGGCTGACGCATGACCAGACCCACATGGGCTCGACGCACGTTTTTGAAACAGGCTGGCGGCGGAATCGCTTCTCTGCCCTTGCTGTCCGTCCTCCCATCGTCGCTCGCCGCGCAACAGCCGTCCAAACACCACGCAAAAACTCCTGCGACCACCGTCTCCAGGCCCACGGTCAAACTCAACATCCGCGACTTCGGAGCCATCGGCGACGGCACCACGCTGGACACACTCGCCGTGCAGCAAGCACTCGACCGTTGCAGCGTGCTCGGCGGAGGCGAGGTGACAGTACCGCCGGGCGAGTACCTCACCGGAGCGCTCGTCCTCAGGTCCAACACCGTCCTGCGTCTCGACGAAGGAGCCACGCTGCATGGCTCCCCTAATGTTGCAGATTACCCCCTCACGCAAGTGCGATGGGAGGGCCGCTGGATCAAGGGCTATATCGGCTACATCTCCGCCGCAGACTCCGACAACATAACGATTACCGGTAAGGGGAAGATCATCGGCAACACCGCCATCAAGGGGCGCGTCGATCGTCAAACTCAGTTCCGTAATCCCGCGCTCCTTGAATTCACTAACTGCAAAGACGTCACGGTGGAAGACTGCTTTACTCAGCAGAACGACATGTGGTCCATTCACCCCACGTACTGCGAGAACGTCACCTTCCGCAACGTTACGGTGAACAGTGGCGCGGACGGTATCGACGTCGACTCCTGCAGGCACGTCGTGATCGATGGCTGCACCTTCAACACCGCCGATGACTGCATCTCGCTCAAATCCGGCCGTGGCGAAGAGGGCTACACCATCCTTCGCCCCACGGAAGATGTCCGCATCTCCAACTGCACCTTCCATGATCTGCATTGGGCCTGCATCGGGATTGGCAGCGAAACCTCCGGGGGAATCCGCAATGTTCGCGTGGAGCACTGCAAATGCCTCAGCGCCCGGACCTTCGCCATCTACATCAAGAGCCGGCCCGGCCGCGGAGCCTTTATCGAGGACATCACCATGAATGACCTTGAGGTCTCCGGCGCGCAGCAGGGCTTCCTCCGCTTCAACATCCTCAACAGCGGCAAGCAGGACGAGTTCCCCGTCCCCGGCGACGAAGGCATCCCCACCATTCGCAACTTCCGCTTCAGCAATATCCGCGTCACCGACATGCCTACACTGGTCGACGGCGTCGGCATTCATCCGCACAAGCCTCTTGAGGGCTTCTCCCTGACGAACGTCACCGGAACATGCTCGAAAGGGATCTTCCTCGCGAACGTCCATCACGCCGAGCTAAGCGGAATTCATGTCACCGGCTACAGCGGTCCGTTGCTGAACACCTATCAGGTGACTGGCAAAGGACTGACCGGAGCCGTTCCTCTCGACCCTCCAAAGCTCCCTGAACCCATCCAAGCGCCAGCCGAACCCTACCATCTGCATTAGGCGGAGCGGCGGTGGATCGCAAGTGCCTCCAACCGCATCGTAATGAGAGAACATTGCCGCTCAGAAGACAGTAACCTCTTTACCTCGAATGCCTCCTGGTTCACCGAATCCGAAGAAAAAGATCCGCAGAGCCTCCAAAGAGGCTCCGGGTGAGTCTTCGCCCTCACCGGACCCGGCGTCCGTCCTCGACCTCTTTCATCCCATCACAGCCCGATGGTTCACCGCCGTCTTCGAGGGGCCCACGCCTCCGCAGACACAGGGCTGGCCCGCCATCGCGCGCGGCGAATCGACCCTGATCCTCGCTCCCACCGGAACCGGCAAGACCCTGACCGCCTTCCTCTGGTGCCTCGACAAGCTGATGCTGCGGACTCCGCCCGATGCCCCGGCAGGATGTCGCGTGGTCTACATCTCTCCCCTCAAGGCGCTCGCCGTGGACGTCGAACGCAATCTGCGCTCACCTCTTATCGGAATCGCCAATATGGCGAAGCAGATGGACGTCCCCGTCCGCATCCCCGAGATCAGCGTGAGGACGGGCGATACTCCGCAGAAAGACCGAGCCAGATTTCGGCGCCACCCCGGCGAGATTCTCATCACCACCCCGGAGAGTCTCTATCTCCTCCTCACCTCCGAAGGCGGCGAGGCGCTGCGTTCGGTCGAGACCGTCATCATCGACGAGATTCACGCCCTCGTCCCGACCAAACGAGGAGCCCATCTCGCGCTGTCCCTGGAACGCCTGGAGGCACTGACAGGCGATAGGATCCAGCGCATCGGTCTCTCCGCAACCCAGCGCCCTCTCGAAGAGGTAGCCCGTTTTCTGGGTGGCGCCGAGCAGCAGGAGATCACCGTTCGTCGAGCCAAAAAGACGGCGCACAGCGCGGAGATCGAGGCTGAGGCATCCTCCGTCCTGACGGAGATAGAGGGCGACGGCGACGACGCTGCCCTCGGTGCCGGTGCGCCCGCGTACCGTCCCGTGACCGTCATCAATGCAGGGGCCAGAAAGCCGCTGGAGCTGAAGGTCGAGGTCCCGGTGGAAGACATGGCCCGCCTCGGCGAGATCGAGTCGCAGCCCAGCGGGCCTGCCTCCCAAGGCCCGAAGCGGACCTCCATCTGGCAGTCCATCTATCCCCGGCTCATCGAGCTCATCCGCGAGCGCACCTCCACCCTCATCTTCGTCAATGCGCGACGAGTGGCGGAGCGGCTCGCAGGTTCGCTCAACGAGCTGGCAGGTGAGGCGCTCGCCCGCGCTCACCACGGATCGCTCGCGGTCGCCCAGCGCAGCGAGATCGAAGAGCTGCTCAAGGCCGGCCGGATCAAGGCGCTGATCGCCACCTCATCCCTCGAGCTCGGAATCGACATGGGAGCCATCGATCTCGTCATCCAGATTGAAGCTCCACCCTCGGTCGCCAGCGGATTGCAGCGCATCGGACGCGCCGGTCACCAGGTCGGCGCGCCTTCATCGGGCATCATCTTTCCCAAATATCGTGCCGATCTGATCGCCTGTGCTGCCGTCACCCGCGCCATGCATGAGGGCCATGTGGAGTCGACCAGATTCCTCCGCAATCCTCTCGACGTGCTCGCGCAGCAGATCGTGGCTATCGTCTCCCATCCTCCTCTCGGGATCGAAGACGCCGAACGCCGGAGAGCGAAGCGCTCCGAGGAGGAAGAGAGCCCCGGCCTCAGCTACTCCTCGCTCTTCCAGATCGTCCGCAGTGCCGCTCCCTTCGCATCTCTCAGCCAGGGAGTCTTCGATGGCGTCATGGACATGCTCGCCGGACGATATCCCTCCGACGAGTTCGCCGAGCTTCGCCCGCGCATCACCTGGGATCGCAACAAGAACTGGATCACTCCACGCGCGGGCGTAAAGCGAATCGCCATCCTCAACGCCGGAACGATTCCCGACCGCGGAACCTACGGCGTCTTCCTCGCTGGCGAGCGATCCAAACCGGTGCGGGTCGGCGAGCTCGATGAGGAGATGGTCTTCGAAAGCCGAACAGGCGAGACCTTCATCCTGGGAGCCTCCACCTGGCGGATCGAAGAGATCACGCACGATCGCGTCCTCGTCTCCCCTGCTCCCGGCGAAGCCGGAAAGATGCCCTTCTGGCATGGCGATCAGGCGGGCCGCCCGCTTGAGTTCGGCAGAATCATCGGTGCTCTCATCCGCGAGCTGCGCGACGTGCCCCGCGCCGTTGCCATGGCCCGGCTCACCTCGGAGCACGACCTTGAACCACGCGCCGCCGAGAATGTCCTACGCTACCTCGCCGATCAGGAGATCGCAACCACCGTCGTCCCCGACGATCGCAACATCGTCATCGAAAAGGTGCGCGACGAGCTCGGCGACTGGCGCGTCTGCATCCTGACGCCCTTCGGCAGCCGCGTCCACGCTCCCTGGGCCATGGCTGTGACGGCAAAGCTGCGCGCCGCCAACGGCCCCGAGGTCGAGACCATGTGGAGCGATGACGGCTTCGTCCTCCGCTTTCCCGAGAGCGATCAGGCACCGGACATCGAGCAGCTGATGCTCGAGCCCGAAGAAGCCGCCGAGATGGTTCTTCGTCAGCTCGGCTCCACTGCCCTCTTCGCTGCAAAGTTCCGCGAGAGCGCTGGGCGCGCGCTCCTTCTGCCGAAACGCAGGGCCGACGGAAGAAGTCCTCTCTGGCAGCAGCGCAAGCGCGCCTACGATCTCCTCAGCGTCGCCAGCCGCTACGCATCCTTCCCCATCCTGCTCGAGGCCTATCGCGAGTGCATGCGAGACGTATTCGACATGCCTGCCCTGATGGAGCTTCTGCGCCTGATCGCAAACCGTAGCCTTCGCCTCCACACCGTCGAATCGCGCACGCCTTCGCCCTTTGCCTCCGCCCTGCTCTTCAGCTACGTCGCCAATTACATCTACGACGGTGACGCTCCCCTGGCCGAGCGGCGCGCCCAAGCCCTCTCCATCGATCAGGATCAGCTGCGCGAGCTGATGGGCGACGCCGACCTTCGCGAGCTGCTCGATCTATCCGCCATCGAGCAGACCGAGGAACAGCTCCAGGCGCTCGCCGACGGCTACCAGGCCCGCAACATGGACGGCCTCCACGACCTTCTCCTGCGCCTCGGTGATCTCAACCGCGAGGAGCTTCGCCGCCGCACCGTCAGCGAAGAGGTCGCCGCAACCGCGCAGAGGCTGCTCCGCGCCCGGCGCGTGCTCGAAGTGCAGATCGCCGGAGAAAAACGTCTCATCGCCGTCGAAGACGCTGCCCGCTATCGCGACGCCCTCGGCATTCCCCTGCCGCCCGGTCTGCCCACCGCGTTTCTTACCGAAACACCCGGAGCCGCGACCGATCTTCTGCGCCGCTACGCGCGAACCCATGGCCCCTTCACCACGCAGGAGGCCGCCTCACGATTCGGCCTCTCCGCGCGCCCCGTCGAGGCGACTCTCAACTCACTCGTACAATCTGGCCGCATCGTCGAGGGCGGCTTCCGTCCTGGAGGCGTCCACCGCGAGTGGTGCGATGCCGAAGTGCTTCGCTCCATCCGCCGCAAGAGCCTCGCTCGTCTCCGCAAAGAGGTCGAGCCGGTCGAACAGGCGACGCTCGCCCGTCTCTTCACCCGCTGGCAGGGAGTCGTTCAGCCCCGGCGCGGGCTCGATGCTCTGCTTGATGTCATCGAAAACCTGCAGGGTGCGCCCCTGCCGGCCTCCATCCTCGAGACTGAGATCCTGCCTGCTCGTCTGCTCAACTACCGCTCCGCCGATCTCGACACCCTCATCGCCGCAGGCGAAGTCGCCTGGGTCGGCATCCAGCCACTCGGCGAACGCGACGGCAGAATCGCTCTCTATCTCGCCGAGAAGCTTCCGCTGCTGTGGCCCCTTCAGCAGAACCCCGAGCCACCAAGCGAGCGCGAGCAGCAGATTCTCGACTATCTCCGTTCCAGGGGAGCCTCCTTCTTCCAGGATCTGCACGACGGCCTGGGCGGCGGCTATCCCGGCGAAACACTCGAAGCCCTATGGTCGCTCGTGTGGAAAGGCCTCGTCACCAACGACGGTCTCGCCGCTCTGCGCGCCTACTGCGAAAAACCATCCAGCTCCAGGCGTGGTACCCGCCGCGTTCACAACCAGCTCGGCTTCCGCTCTCGCAGAACCATACCGCCCACGGGGCAGGGACGCTGGGCCCTCCAGACTGCCGCCTTCGCAGATCAGCAGCAGCGCGCCACCTCCTGGCGACTCGCCACCGCGCAACAGCTTCTCAGTCGCTATGGGGTCGTATTTCGCGAAACCGCCCACGCCGAAGACCTCCCCGGAGGCTTCTCCGCGGTCTATGACGTGCTCAAGGCGATGGAGGAGAGCGGCAAGACCCGTCGCGGCTACTTCGCCGCCGACCTCGGAGCTACTCAGTTCGCTCTCCCTGCCGCAGTCGACCTCTTGCGCTCTCTCCGCACCAACGAAAATTTGCAGGCCGACCCCGACCGCATGGAGATGGTGCAGGTCGCCGCAACCGACCCTGCAAATCCGTACGGCGCTCTCCTGCGCTGGCCCGCAGGCGGAGATTCATCCTCTTCCCTCACCCGCAGCGTGGGCGCTCGCGTCATCCTCTCGAACGGTTACCTTGCGGCCTATCTGCGGAGGGGCAATCCCAACCTGCAGGTCTTCCTTCCTGAAGATGAGCCGCAGCGCTCCGCCTTCGCCCGTGGCCTCGCAAACTTCCTCTTCGATCGCGTGCAAAACGACGAAGAGGCCGACCCCCGCGCAGGCATGCTGATTGCGACCATCAACGGAACCGCCGTCGCCGAGCACTGGATGGCGCGCTTCCTTCTCGACGCTGGCTTTACCGCGGGCGCAATGGGCTTTAACGTGCGCCGCGGCATGCCTCCGCTCCACGGCACGAGGACTGAAGCCAGACCCAATGCGTAAGCCTTCCTCAGATCGGAGGAGCTGTGCCTGAAGGCGATACCATCTATCGCTCCGCCCGCGCCCTGCAACGCGCCATCGGAGGCCACGTCGTGACTGGCTTTGAAGCTGCGCTCGCTCAGCTCGCACGCGTCGACGACGACACTCCCCTCACCGGTCGCACCATCGAGAAGGTTGAATCACGCGGCAAGTGGCTCCTCATCTACTTCAGCGGGGACCTCATCCTCGCCACGCACATGCTGATGAGCGGAAGCTGGCACATGTATCGCACTGGCGAGCGCTGGCAAATGCCCCGCAGCCGTATGCGCCTCGTCATCACCACAGCCGAGTGGCAGGCCGTCGCCTTCAACGTTCCCGTTGCGGAGTTCTACACCGCGCGGACGCTCGAACGCAGCTCGCAGATCCCTCGGCTCGGTCCCGACATCCTCTCCGAGAGCTTTACCGTCGACCAGGGCATCGAGCGCCTGACCACCTACGCCCGCGCAAGACCGGATGCTGAAGTCGGTGTAACCCTGCTCAACCAGCGCGTCCTCGCGGGCCTCGGCAATGTCTATAAGAGCGAGGTAGCCTTCTCCGCCCAGGTCAATCCGTTTCGCCCCATCGGCACACTCACGCCAAGAGAGATCGAGCGCATGGTCGACCTCTCGCAGCGCTACATGAAGGCCAACGTCATCGACGGCAAAGGCGACGGCATCGTGACGTACTCCGGAAATCGCAGGACCACCCACGCAACGGACCGCAGGGAGCGTCTCTGGGTCTATGGTCGCCATGGACAGGACTGCCGCCGCTGCGGCACGACCATCCTCATGCGGCGGCAAGGAACGCAGGCGCGGTCGACCTACTGGTGTCCGCAGTGTCAGCCCGAAGAGACTTAGAGAAGACACCCCCTATGCACAAGCCACAAAGCTCGTCATGCTGAGCGAAGCGAAGAATCCCTGTATTTCGCCTTTGCTTTTTCGCCTTTGCTTTTTCGCCTTTGCCTTTTCGCCTTTCCCTTTTCGCCTTTCCCTTCCTGGACATCGATGTACCGATCGCTCTGGCAACCGCGTCAGACTGACTTCATCGCCTTGATCGCTTCCAGCCGCGCATTCTTCAGCGTCGTCTGCGGATCGTTCCTGGACATGAACTCCATGCAGATGTAACGGTCATAGTGCAGCTCGGCCAGCTTGCGATAGATGTTGTCGTAGTTAACCTCACCCGTTCCCGGCTCGTGCCGTCCAGGCACATCCGCAATGTGCACTAGCCCGACCTGATCGATGTTCTTTTCGAGCTTCTCTATCAGGTTTCCTGCCTGCTTCTGCTCATGGTAGAAGTCATACAAGACTTTGACGCGCGGACTCCCGACAGCTCGCGTAATCTCGAAGCCCTCGGCAACGCTGGGCACTGCCTCCTTCGGATACTCCAGCAGATCGATCGGCTCCAGCACAATCTCGATCTGTTCCTTTTCAAGCAGATCGGCAGCATACTTCAGCGAATCCACGATGGCCGCGCGTTTCTCCTCCGGGCTCTGCCCTGGGACCCTCGTGTAGGCCGTGTAGATAAACTGCTTGCACCCCAGCTCCTTCGCTCCGGGAACCGCCTTCATCAGGTCATCGTGCAACGCCTGACGCTTGGTATGGTCGGCCAGGGCATTTCTTCCGGGCACCGCGCTGTCCACCTCAATCCCCAGCGCGTGCTGCTTGGCGAGATTGCGCTTCCACTCCTCCGGAGTCCAGCTCTCGTACTCCTTACCCACCTCCACGCCGTTGAAGCCTGCACCCGCGGCCAGATCCAGCTGCTGTTCAAATGTGAGTCCCTTGGGAAGCGTCCACAACATGATCGAAAACTTGTGACCATCATTGTTCGTCTTCTCGGCGGCCGCCTGTGCAGCGAAGACTTCTTTAGCCGGCAGCAGTGAGGAAAGCGATGCTGCTATAGACATTTTTTGAAACTCTCGACGATTCATCCGTTCTCCAGTGCTAGCGAGCAAGTATAAAGGTAAACGCAGGAAATGCCATGCGCCACGACGATTTGAAAAAAACCTCTGGCGTGATCCATCGTACGAGTCAGAGCACTCGGAGTGAAATGAATTGAAGAAGCTACTTTCGCTGCTTGCGCAGCTCACCTCGTTCCTATGCATTTGGGCCGTCCCTTCTCACGCCCAGTTTCCCCGCTCCACCGTCAACCCCGAATCGGCAGACCGAGGATCGAAGATCTACGCCGCGCAGTGCGCCCGCTGCCATGGCGAGAGTGCTCGCGGAACGCCCACGGGCCCGGACCTTCTTCGCTCTCTCGCAGTCCTGCACGACCGGCGCGAGATGCTGTACGGCAAGGAGCTTGGCCCCATCCTGGCGAAGGGACCGAACCACGACTTCAAATTCGATGAAAAGCAGCTTGCGGATATCTCGCAGTTCCTCACGCAATCCATCAACAGCATCCTTCGCAGCGGATACAACGCCCAACCCACCAACCTGCTGAATGGCGATGCAAAGGCTGGCGAAGCCTACTTCAACGGCGCCGGTGGATGTAACAAGTGCCACGCTGCCACGGGCGACCTCGCTCACGTCGGAACCCGCTACACACCCGCGGCGCTGCAACAGAAGTTCCTCTTCCCGAACTATGGTCTCTTCCTCAAAAAGAAGCCGCAGGTTACTGTCGCTCTTCCCTCCGGAAAGTCCTACACCGGCGACCTGCTCCGCATCGATGACTTCACAGTCTCTCTTCGTGAAAAATCCGGCGATACCCGAACCTTCAACCGGACGCCGAAGATCAAGGTGACGGAAGACGATCCCTACACCGCGCACGTCGAGTTGCTCGACAAGTACACCGACGCTGACATTCACAACCTGACGACCTACCTGGCCACGCTCAAATGAAGATTCTTACCGCATCCATTCTTGCTCTTTCCTTGTTGCCGTCCCTGTCTCATGCACAGGTGGACTCCAGTACGTCCCCTGCCGCTCTCTCCAGCCTCAAAGACAGCTGGCCGACCTACAACGGCGACTACTCCGGCCGTCGCTACAGCCCGTTGACCAAAGTCAACACCACGACCGTAAAAAACCTCTCGCTCGCCTGGACCTTCCGCGTCGAGACCAACACCGGCGGCGGCAGGCGAATCTCCGCAACCCCGCTCGAAGTCGACGGAGTTCTCTACTTCACCGTCCCCAGCCACGTCTGGGCCGTCGACGCGCGCAACGGCCGAAAGCTATGGCAGTTCGACTGGGCCAGCAAGGGTGGCGAGACCATCGGTAATCGCGGCGCTGCCGTCAAAGGCGACACCGTCTACTTCGAAACGGAAGACTGCAACCTCGTCGCCATAGACATTCACACTGGCCGTGAGAAGTGGCACGCCTCCATCGGCAATCCGGATCAGTTCTACTTCGGAAGCGTCGCTCCCGTCATCGTCAAAAACCACGTCATGGTCGGCATCAGCGGAGACGACTTCGACAATCCCGGCTATATCGAAGCACACGACCCCGAGACCGGAGCGCTGCAGTGGCGGTGGTATACGCACCCCGAGCCCGGAACTCCCGAGGCAAAGACCTGGCCCAACGACGAAGCCATGATGCACGGCGGCGGTATGACCTGGGTAGCGGGAACCTACGACCCCGAACTCAATCTCTACTACTTCGGCACCGGCAACGCGCAGCCCGTCATCAACGGCCTCGCCCGTCCCGGAGCCAACCTCTACACCTCAACCATCTGCGCCCTCAATCCAGACACCGGCAAGCTCGTCTGGTACTTCCAGCCCAACCCACACGACACCCACGATTGGGACGCCGTACAGACACCCGTGCTGATCGATGGCGTCATCAAGGGCCAGAGGCGCAAACTGCTCGCACAGGCCAGCCGCAACGGCTGGTACTTCCTGCTCGACCGCACCAACGGAAAGAATCTGCTCAGCACGCCCTTCGCCAAGCAGAACTGGACCCTCGGTGTGGACGACAAGGGCTCGCCCATCCCGAATCCCGAGAAGATGGCACACACCAACGGCTCTCTCGTCGCGCCCAACCAGGCCGGGGCCGCCAACTGGTATCCGCCGAGCTTCAGTCCCGCCACTGGCCTCTTCTACGTTCCAGCCTACGATGCCTACAGCGTCTATTACATCTACGACAACAACAAAAAGCCCGAAGGCTGGGCCGGCAACGATCGCGGCGGATGGACCCAGGCCTCACTTCGCGCCCTCGATTACAGGACCGGCAAGGTGCGCTGGAACCATCAGTGGCCCAGCTCCGGCGGGCGCTCCGGAATCCTCACCACCGCGGGCAACCTGCTCTTTACCGGAGACACAACCTCCAACCTCGTCGCGTTCAATGCAACCACCGGCGCCATCCTCTGGCACGCCGGCCTGGGCAGCATCGTCAGCAACGGCCCCATCACCTATGAACTCGACGGCCTGCAGTACATCGTCGCCTCAGCCGGAGACACCCTCTACGGCTTCATTCTGCCCTAACCACTCCAAGGGCGTATCGACAAGTTGATCTGGGTGCTTGTGATCCGGAAGACACGAACTCAAAGAGAGGGAGGTGTCATCCTGAGCGAAGGCGCAGCCGCAGTCGAAGGATCTGCGGTTGCGCCCGCAGGCACAATCGTTCCCTCAGGCCCCACTCACCGTCCTGAAGAACCGCAGCAGATTCCCGCCCCAGAACTTCCTGATCCGCTCCTCACCGTAGCCCCG
>NZ_JAEDXW010000027.1:0-56010 GCF_036877565.1 Edaphobacter sp. HDX4 | reverse complement strand
TACGACACATGGTAGTAAACCGCGGAACCGCCAGATCGCTTCTGCTCCTCGGCTGACGAAAGCTGGCGCAGGTAACCATAGTTGTCGTCGGTCCAGCCCAGCGTAACGTCGTCCGGTATCTTCATTCCGGCGCGATAAAGGTCCAACGATTCCTTATAAAGCCAGAACACCTGCGGAACTCGTTCCACCTGCGGATTCACTTGTGTGGCCAACATACGTCGCTGCGACGAAATCGATTCATCTACCAGGCGCGCTTTGTCCTGGTCCGTTCCTCTTGCCTCCAGACCGCTGTCGTGGAGACCGCGCATCCCGACCGTATAAAAGTTTTCGTACTTGCCGTTCTCAACCAGGCGTTGTCTCCAATAATTATCGATGGCTTGGCGATTCGTTTGGTAGTTCCACGGGCCATCACGCGCTTCATCCCACTCGCCAACGTTGTTGCGCAGCATCGCTTCAGAATGCGATGAGCCCATGACTATTCCCCACTCGTCTGCGAGCCGGGCGTTCTCAGGAATTGCGTTGAAAGGAAGTGTGCCAGGATGCATCGCGGGCCATAGACTATTGGCTCGCAATCGGAGCAGAAGCTCAAAGACGTGTTCATAGGTATGCGGGCCGATGTTACGCAACTCCGGATCCATTTTCTTCGCCGCCCAGGGCCGCAACCCCCAGTCTTCATCGTTGAGAAAAATACCGCGATAGCGGACTGATGGTTCACCCTGCCATGTCGTCCCGAAATTCAGGCACAAGGCCTCGGCGTGATGCACAGGGACATCTGCCCACCACTCCCAGGGCGACACCCCCATCTGTCGAGCAAGAGCAAAAAGTGCGAACGCAGCTCCCCGACGATCGCTGCCCGCGATAACCAGTGCATGATCTAACCGTGTCGTTGGGTGGTCAAGTGAAGCCGTGATCGAACTCTCCCATTTGCCGCGGATCCGAGAAAGGTCCAGCTTGCCGTCCTTCGCCAGCTCAGTGATCTGAGGCGATTTGTCGAATGTTCCAACGATGATGACGTCCCGAACCCCGTCCAAAGAGCTGACGAGCTTAGGGCGGACACCGGTCACTCTTTCGACATCGGCCGCAAACGCGTTAGCGGACAGGCGCAGTAGTTCTGGTTCGTCTGGAGCTACATAGATCGGGAGTGCTTTGCCGTCACTCGCGAGAAGCAGCCGGTGCTCGCTCGCCGTGCAGGTATTACTGATCTGGAGTTCCTGTGCGATCGATGGAGCGCCAAGCATGGTGATGAGCAACAGGACCCTTCCAGTTATTGAACGGACATTCAGAGTCACGGCCAAACCTCGAGCACATCTCTGTTCCGTGGCGCCGAACGAATTTCAAAATGCAGCGCAAGCGGCGCACTCGATGTTACCGCAATGTATGGTCCGCCGCCTGACTGCAAGAGGGTAGCCTTCGAGGAGAGAGAGTCTGCACAAATGTATCAAGCCTCTTGAGGGAGCCGTCGCTCCGGGCCACTATGAGATGCGCTGCGTGTCTTCCTTGCTAGTCGGCCGGCCATGGAGGGCCTTCGCGGTTACAGGTTTGAGACATACCGTTGGGGGCTGTTCTTTCATCGTTGGTTTTCCGTTGCAGACCTTGCGGGGAAGCTTGTGGTGGTGCGGCCAGGGCTTAGGCTGCCGTGGGCAGCTGAGGCCAAGGTCTGTAGTCTTCACCGCTGGACAGCACGGCCCAGCTGATGCGTGCCAGCTTGTTGGCCATGGCCACGATCAGGATGTTGCGATGGGCCCGGTGCTCCAACCTATCCATCCAAGACCCGATCGAAACCCGGTCACGCTTGATGCGCAACACGGCTGCCAGGGCGCCATGCACCAGCACCTTGCGGAGATAGCGGTTGCCGCGCTTGGTGACGCCCAGCAGCGGGGCGATACCGTAATCACCTGGAATGTCGCGGTTTAGCTCCAGGAACGGTCAATCTTAGGTTAGGAGCTGTGCGTCGTCTGGCCTATGAGGCGGCAGATTGTGGCCTTCTCAGTCCAGACGCTGCAGCTGGGGTCCGCTGTGTCAAAGGAGTGAAGAAGCTTGGAGTCCGTCTTGGTAACTGGCTGACGGCGGAGCAGTCTACGCCCGTCTGGAGTGCGCCGACCGGCAACACTCTCAGGGAGAAGCGGGACAGGGCTATGCTCGCCCTCCTGTTGGCCTGCGGCCTTAGGAGGCATGAGGCCGTAATGCTCACGCTCGAGCACTTACAGCAGCGGGAGGAGCACTGGGCGATCGTGGATCTGGTCGGAAAAGGTACCCACGTCCGGACGGTTTCTGTGCGGGACTGGGTCAGGATGCTCATTGAGGAGTGGCTGAGCGCCGCAGGCGTGATCCACGGTAGGATCTTCCGGAAAGTAAACAAGATGGACCGGGCATGGGGTCCGGGACTCACCGAGAAAGCGGTTTGGCACATCGTGAAAAGCGCAGCCAACCTGGCCGGTATCGCTATGCTAGCGCCCCATGACCTACGTCGCACATGATGCGCTCGGCTCTGCCACGCCGCTGGAGGCGAACTGGAACAGACCAGTTCCTCCTGGGCCATTTGTCCGTCTCAAACCACAGAACGGTATCTCGGCTGCAAGCAGCGCATCCGATTGGCTGTGAACGACCGAATCGGGATTGAACTGAGCGCAAGCGCTTGATCAAGGACGGTGAATATGGTGAGCAAAAGCCCCAACGCGATCCACACGTGTCGCATTGTCCGAGTTGCCGATACTCCCGCCCCGAAATGCTCCTCGACGAGTGTCTTGCCCTGTTCTCGCCAACTGAAGTCGGGATTAGTAAACACAAGGGCTATCTCAGGGTCGGTAGAGAGCACGATTGTTTACGCCCGTCACAACTGATAAATATTGTGTTGTTGAATTCGGAGGTCACCTGGTGACGGCTCTCAAAAATCTTTCCATTCACCTATTCGCCACGGTTTGTTTCTCGAGCCTTCTGTGCGCTCAGACAGCCGCACCAACGGTGAGAACCATGCAAGGAGGAGCCACCGGCAAGTGGATTCGCGGCGGGAAAGAAAAGGCCTTTCTTGGACTGCCTTATGCCAGGCCTCCGGTCGGCGATCTGCGCTGGAAGGCCCCGGAGCTTCCGGCAAGATGGGCCGGGGTTCGCGACGCGACAAAGTTCGGCCACCGGTGCGCGCAATGGCACGTCTGGGACGATTACATCTTTACTGACCCAGGCCCCTCTGAAGATTGTCTCTATCTGAACGTCTATGCTCCGGCATCGGCAAAGCAAGGCAACAGCCTGCCTGTCATGGTATGGATCCATGGGGGAGGATTTCTTGCAGGCGCCGGATCTGAACCGCGGTATACCAATCCGGCATTAGTGACAAAAGGAGTGATTGTCGTCACCCTGAACTACCGCTTGAATATCTTTGGCTTCCTCGCCAGTGAAGACCTCGCCAAAGAGCAGGGCGGACACGCCGGGAACTACGGCTTGATGGATCAAGTTGCAGCATTACGTTGGGTGAAATCCAACATTGCTGTTTTTGGCGGCGATCCGAATAACGTCACCATCTTCGGCGAAAGCGCAGGCTCGTTTGCTGTCAGCGCGCTGATGGTAGCTCCCTCTGCGCGAGGTCTCTTCAACAAAGTCATTGGCGAAAGCGGAGCCTTTTTCGGCGGCGCGATCCCGATGACTGCTCGGAACGAACGGGCGAAGCGCGACGAGGCATTCGTGGGCTCCCTGGGCACGCAAAGCCTGAAAGACCTGCGCGCGATGCCTGCCGAAAAGATTCTCGAAGCCCTGCAGAAGCAACGCGGCATTGGATTTTCACCGGTCGTAGACGGTGCATTCCTGCCGGAATCTCTACCTGAGGCATACGCGGCGGGCCTTCAGGCGCATGTGCCTTCCATCATCGGGTGGAACCGCGACGAACGTGCCGGCAGTCTTTCTAAAGACATGACGGCGGAGAAATGGAAGACCTACGCCAAAGAGCACTACGGCGCGAAGGCAGATGAATTCCTCGCCGCGTTTCCGACAGGCACGGACGAGCAGGCGATCCGTTCCGCGGACGACTTCACCACCGACGGATTCATCGCCCTCGGCGCCTGGAGGTGGGCGGAAGCACAGAGTAAGACAGGACAGGATCCTGTCTATCGCTTCCGCTTCGATCGTCCCGGTCCGGCAGAGCACCTGCACCCGACAGGCAAATACGCTTTCCACTCCACGGAGTTGGAGTACGTCTTCGGCACACTCGATGTCCGGCAGGGGGCAACATGGCAACCGGCGGATCGCAAGCTCAGCGACGAGGTCGTCACTTACTGGAGCAACTTCGCTCGCACGGGAGATCCTAACGGAAAGGGACTGCCCAGGTGGCCACGTTACGACAAAGAGAAAGCGGTCATTCACCTTGATGATCCGATTTCAGTAACGCCGGATACCGCTCGGGCGGAATTCGTATTCCTTGCCGATCAGCCACCGGCGACGCCTTAGCCCCATCGGGAAATCGGCGTGCTGCCGTACGATACACCGATTGTTGAAATCGAATAGCGATGCGAGATGGAACACACCGTAGCCGAGCAGAATCACTGGTTGCGAGGTGCGGGTTCTTAGGTGCCGCAGTTAGATTTATGCCGAATCGCCTTTGCACTCTTCGACTCCCAGATACTCAACGCCTTCGTTCGTTCGTATGCGCGGCAGCCGCGGCCTTATCAGTCACCATTGAGCCATCGAATTTCCAGTTCAGCCGGAATGTGAGACGCCAGACGATGAACTCGAACCGCGGCACCGAACAATGAGTGTTCCCCCTTCAGGCAATCGGACCCTTAGCCGTGATGACGGGCGAATTCGAGCGCCGCTCAGGGTCGCGTGCTTCCTGCCTGCATTCAATGCAGGCGAGACGACTCGTGGAATCGAACTGTGCCGCGCTCTGGTTGCTCAAAGCAGTGAACGACAACGCGAGGTCACCGTCAGGTTGGCCTACTCGAGCAGCAGCCATGACTACGCACCGCAGATTATCGCTTCCGGTCTCGAAGCTCATCGCCTCCCACTGCATCTTGATGAAGGGATCGTCTCCGGGATCATGGCTGCAGATCACAAGGCTGCGGAACTCGTCTCTAACCGCGGAACCGCGTGTCGCTTTGTCGGGGCTGTAATGGACGAGATCATCGCCTGGCGTCCCGATCTCGTCGTCTGCGGCTTTGTCCCACCCGTGGGGATAGCCGCCCAGATTCTCCAGGTTCCGTGGGTCGTCTACTTACCCTTTCCGGCATATGAGCCTTGGGTACGCCGGCATTTGCTCAAGGACTTGCCTGACGACTTCGACAACGCGCTCACTACTCGTGCGCCCTCACCAGTTCGAAGGGCGTTCACAAAGCTGTTATCGGCCGCGATGCTCAGCAAGGGGTTTTTCAAGCAGCCGACCTTTGCGGCTGCCGGCCGCGAACACGGTTGGCGTCTCGCTCGCCCTGATTTATTCGACATGCTGGCGGCGCCTTTGCAGTTGGTGACGGATCTACCCGCTTTCTATCGGGGCCAGGACGTCGGTCCGAATACCCGAATTACAGGACCGCTGTTCAGTCGACCGCCGGAAATAGACGTTGACCTGGCAATCCGGGAAATGTTCTCGCCCGGTCCGCACAATCGAATCTTCGTCAGCATGGGGAGCAGCGGCGAAAAGCCTTATCTCCTTGCTGCCGTTGAGGCGCTTGCGATCATGCGAGTCCGAGCGGTCGTCATCGTCGCACCACGAATCTGCTCGCTTTCAGAGGTGCGGCAGCATCTGACGGTTCCCCCGCACATTCTGCTTACAGATGCCTTTATCCCCGCGCATCAGGTAAACGCAATGGCAGATGCTGCCGTCATCCATGGCGGCCAAGGGACTGTGCAGACGGCGGTTGGCGCAGGTACGCCGATCGTCGGGGTAGGCATGCAGGTTGAGCAATGCACCAACTTGGACAATGTGGCCAACAGCGGTGCAGGTATTCGAATTCCAAAGCGCCAGTGGACTCCTGAGAAAATCTGTCAGGCCGTAAGCCGGGTTCTCGAGGTGCCCTCGTACCGGCAAGGCGCAGCCCGTCTCAAATCCGAGCACGATAGCCTCGACGGGCGTCACGAAGCTGCGCGGGCGATTTGGGATTTCGTAGACAGCAACGCGCTCTGACCATCGCGGTTCCAGCCAATGATTAGCAAAGAGTGCGCCGCTTGATTAGAACAACGACAGGTGCCCGCCAGATATTTCGAGTATTCGGGAGCGAGACAATTGACTATAGCCTCCCAATTGCAGTGCCCCTTGCAAGATGAATGTTCATTGCTGTAGAACTTCGCTCTACTAAACGTGCCAGCGCCTTAGCTTGCGAGCTGCGTGGCGCGGCTGAGCGACAAGGGGGACAATCCATGTCCACTCGCAAGACGCGGTATTTTCCTATCATCTATTTCGCCGTAATCCTCGCCTTTGCGTCTACCCTGACCGTCAGCGTACAGGCACAGAGCATCTCCACCGCAGAACTTAGCGGCACCGTGCGCGACCAGACCGGCGCTATGATTCCCAAGGCAGCCGTAACTGCGACGGATGAGTCCAAGGGCTTCTCCCGCTCCACCGTAAGCGACGATCAAGGCAACTACCAGCTTCTCCTTCTGCCCCCCGGCACCTACACCGTCACGACCACCGCTCCGGGCTTCAATATTTTTGTCAGCAAGAACGTCGTTCTCACCACGGGTGAGAAGGCCCAGCTGCCCCTTTCCCTCACAATTGGCAGTGCCCAGACCATCACCGTAACCTCCGGTGCCGACATCATCGAGACGCAACGCAGCTCGCAATCCACCACTGTCGATCAGGTGCGCATCAATAATCTGCCCATCAACGGCCGCAACTACATCAACTTCACGCTCACTAACTCCCAGATCGCTCGTGACGCAGCACCTTCCATCGGGGCCATCCCCACCTCGGGTCTGAACTTCGGAGGTGTCCGCGCCCGGTCAAACTCCGTCAATGTCGATGGGGCGGACGTCGGCGACTACATCTCCGGAGGAACCCGCTCGACCGTCTCGCAGGACGCGGTGCAGGAGTTCCAGATCATCACCAACGGTTTCGTCGCCGAGTACGGACGCGCCGCCGGTGGAGTTGTGAATATCGTCACGAAATCCGGAAGCAACACCACGCACGGCAGCGCGTTCGGCTTTCTCCGCAACAGGTATATCCAGGCCACAAACCCGTTCAGCACGGTCTACCAGCCTGCGTATACCCGCGTGCAAGCCGGTTTTACCCTAGGCGGACCCGTCAAGCGGGACAGGACCTTCTACTTCTTCGGAACCGAGATCACTCGCCGACAGGAGAGCGGCTTCTCCGTCATCGGCAGGAATAACTTCAACCTAACCAGCATCGATGTCAGCAGGTTTTACGGAGATCCCGCGGGCGCGCTGACCGTCCAGGGGACCGCCCAGCAGAAGTCCTTTCTCGCCGCGGCACCGCCCACCACTCCCGGCACCCAGCAATATGTCGCGATGGTTGGCTCCAGTTCTTCGCTCGCTCTTACGGGCCAGAATCCCGCATTCCTGCAGCCCACCATCGGCGCAAACAGATTCGTCACCTCGGGTCAGGTGACGCCGGCGTCCTTCACTCCGCTCAACAGCCTCATCGGCAACTTCCCGATCTCGGAGAAGACGGAGATCTATTCGCTGCGTCTGGACCACAAACTCACCAAGAACCAGCAACTCATGCTGCGCGGTAGTGCCAGCCCGAGCTTTATCAGCGGCATTCAGGAGAGCGCCGCGAACCAGAATCTAGGCGAAAATTCTTTCTCTCGTACGGCGACCCAGACCCTCCACGACTACTCCATCGTCGGTCAGCACACCGTCACTGTTGGCCCGAATAAGATGAATGAACTCCACATCCAGTTCGCCCGCCATCCAGTTCGGTTTGCCAACTCTCCCTCGGGGGGAGGCAGCGGCGTGGCTGTCAATATCCCCGGCTTCGCCTACTTCGGCAAGACCCCTTTCTCCGTGGTCGACCGGATCGAATACCAGACTCAGCTTCAGGACAACTTCACCTACACTCGCGGAGCCCACACCTTCAAGACCGGCATCGACCTCCGCTACATTCCCATCGATTTGAAACAGGGACAGCTCTACGGCGGTGGCGAGTACACCTTCGCCGGGCTCAACGCGACAGACATATCGCCCCAGTTGGCGGGCCTGCCCGGCTTCTCGCCGATCCAGACGTACGGCCTCGGCATCCCGCAGTCCTTCGTGCAGGGCATCGGTATTACCGAGTTCTATTACGACCTGAAGGTTCTCGGCGCCTTCCTGCAGGACAGCTGGCGCATGACTAACAGACTCACCCTGAACGCAGGCATCCGCTACGACATCGAGGCCTTCCCGACCAAGGGCGCGCTCAATGCCAACACCTACGCGGCCGAGCGAGCCTATGGCGTTCGCCAGGGTATTCGCCTGCAGGACACCAACTTTGCCCCGCGCATCGGTCTCGCGTACGGCCCTCGGGGAGACGGCAAGACAGTAATCCGCGCCAACTATGGCCTTTTCTACGATCGCGCCCCGGGAAATCTCGAGGCGCAATCCATGATCTTCAACTCCTATACGGTACCCTTGGTGATCGTAGCCGGCGGAGCGCCCTGCACCGCGGCCAGCACCATCAGTCCCTTGAATCTGAACGCTACCAACGCCTTTCAGGGCTCGCTCTCAAAGGCCAACTGCCTCCCCGTCGCAGGCCTGAATTACCTGCCAGGTCAGCAGCGGTTCGACCCTAACAACACTGCCTCCCTCTTCATCAATCAGAACTTCCTCTCCTCCGGCTTTCCGCTCGCCATCCTGCCGTCCGGCCTGCTTGCGGATCTCAACTACGTCACCCCGTATGTCCAGCAGATATCCTTCGGGATCGAGCAAGACCTCGGCCACGATCTCTCCCTGAACATCGTTTTTAACTCCACCGGAGGCCGCCATCTCAACCGGCCCATCAACGTCAACGCCGTCAATCCGTCGCTGCTCGTCACTAACTGGCGCAACGCCGTCGCCGCCGTCAACGCCGGAACGGCATCTGTCCTGCCCGGAACTCCACAGACCGCCGTAGCCAGCGGTACCTCGAATCCTCTCACCGTCGCCACCGCCAGCGGCACCATTCCCTGCGGAGCCGGTCCCCGCGGCCCCTATGTATCGCCGCCACTGCTCAATTTCTTCCGCAATTCGGGCCTGAACGCCTCGCTCGGGCCATTCCTCAGCAGCCAGGGTGCACGCCAGTGCGTCGCCCTCGCCAGCCAGATCGCTACCGCGGACGGCCTTGGCGTCGGGCTCGCCGTCCCGTTCGGTGACATGGCGCCCAATTTGACCAGCGGAACATCCAGCTACAACGGTCTCAGCGTGAACCTCAGGACGCGTTTCTCCTCCAAATACGAGTTCCTCGTTAGCTACACCTGGTCGCACGCGATCGACGATTCCACCGATGTCGTCTCCAACTCCGACGCTCCGCAGAACAACTTCAACCCCAACGCCGAGCGCAGCAACTCCACTTTCGATCAACGTAACCGCTTCGTCCTCTCCGGCGTCTACAACTCGGGTCATGTCGGGGGTACAGGCTTCGTCTCGACCGCCTTTTCCAGAGTCACGGTCGCCCCGATCTTCGAGATATCCTCCGGCCGCCCTTTCAATGTCCTCACCGGCACGGACACCAACTTCGACTTCGATCCGCTCACCGACCGCCCGAACGCCGTCCTGCCTGACAGCCTTCCCACCAGCTGCGGTACGAGTCCTGTGCTCTCGAAATACTCGCCTACCGGAGCCTTCAATTTACCGTGCTACATCGATGCGCCAGCCAATGCCGCCATTGACAGCAGCTCCTTCAATGGAACGCTCGGCCGCAACATCGCGACTAAGCCTTTTACCGTCTTTACCGATCTCCGCCTAGCTAGGGCTTTCACCTTCTCACACGAGCTATCGCTGCAATTCACGATGGATATCTTCAACATCATCAATAAAAACAATACGCTGGACGTAAATCTGCTCTACACCGCCGCCGGTCAGGAGACCGCCGCCTCTGACATGCGGCAGTTCCAATTCGGTGCAAGGCTATCCTTCTGATCGACGAGAATCGACTTTCACCTGGTTGTCTTGAGAGCAGTCTGGCGATTAGCCGGGCGAACTCGGAAACCAGCGCCGCTAACAGGGCTCCGCAATCTGCTTTGCATGTTCCACCTTTCGCTTAGACCCATGCGACTTGGTGCCAGCCCGGGCATTCTGTAAGAACAACTTCCGTCGCCAATGTCCGCATCGCCTTCAGGCCTAAAATGAACACGAGCACCTCATCTGCTGGACCAAATGACCGGAATTTTTCGTGATTGCAGGATCGAGCCCGAATTTCTCGTTGCCGTTTCACTGGTCAGATGAGTGATGTACGTTCGCTTATACCCTGTCAATCGGCGCTTCTTATCTCGGTTTACACGCTTAGATCGGCGATCCAGTGCCTGAATTCAATAGCGGGGAGTTGCGTGCCGGCCCTGTCCATTGAACCCCAAAACCCCGAAGGCGGACTGGCGTCCGGAGCATAGCTCCGCTCGGGAGGCGTGTCAATTGGTGACAACAGGGCAAAGCACTAATCCAGCCTGTCTCGATGAGTGCATTGGCGATTTCGCACCGATTGAGATACTCGACAGGCGGATCTGGGTGGAATTATCTTGTCCTCAAGCAGAAGTCTCACGTTGCGTTTCTGGCCGCGCGGCGATCTTTGACGCGCGCGATCAAGCCCGCGTTCAAAATCGTAAGTCCAGCCAGAAGATACAAGCCTGCGTGTTGTGAGCCAAAATGCTCGTCGGCCCAGACCTTCAGGTTGGGTGCAAGAAATCCCCCCAGATTGCCCATTCCTATCAAGGCGATACCACCGGCCGCTGCGCGATCAGCAAGGTATCTCGTCGGAAACATCCAGAAAAGCGGTTGCACGGCAATAAAACCAGCGGCCGCTAGCGAAAGCATGGCAAGCCCCATGCGCGGCCCGGTAGTGGGGAACGCCAAACTTGCGCAGCCCGAAATCATCAGAATCAGCGATGCGAGTTGACGATGCCGATGCAACTTATCGGCAACGCGCGGCAGGAAATAGACAGCAACCAGCGTGCAGATCCATGGAATGGCCGAGACCAGGCCGACTTCAATCCCCACGGGTCTATGCAGAAGGGCCGATACCTCGGCAGGGAGATAGAAGACCGCCCCGTAGGTACTGACCTGGATGAGGGCATAGATCAGCAGGAAGTGCATGACTCGAAGATTGCGGAACATGGGGAGAATCTTCGCGGGCCCGGTCGAGCGCCGCTCCTCCTCCTCAAGCGCCAATGCATTTGCCAGCGCTTGTTTCTCCTCGGCCGACAGCCATGAAGCATTCGCCGGCCTATTATCTAGATACCAAAACGCGAACAGCCCGAGAACGACAGCCATCAAGCCTTCCACGAGAAACATCCACTGCCAACTCTGAAGCCCGAACAACGGGCGTATCTCAAGCAGCAGACCTGAGAGCGGGCCTCCCAGGATAAGCGCAAGCGGAACACCCAGGTAGAACAGTCCAAGAACCTGGCCGCGAATGCTGTTGGGAAACCAATAGGTCAGGTAGAGAATCGTACCTGGGAAAAAACCTGCTTCCAACACGCCGAGCAGCAGCCGTAACAGATAAAACGAAGTGGCGCCGCTCACCAACATGTTGGCCATCGACACCATCCCCCATCCCACCATAAGGAAAGCCAGCCACTTTTTCGCACCCACCTTATGAAGGATCAGGTTGCTGGGGAATCCGCATAACGAATAGCTGATGAAAAACAGACCCGCGCCCAAAGCGTAGATACTTTCGGAGATGCCTACCGATGTCTCCAGCGCCTGTTTTGCAAAACCGATATTCGAGCGGTCAAGAAAGGAAACGACATACATGAGCATCAGGAACGGTGTTAAGCGTTTGACAGCTCGTGAGATTGCACGATCTAAGGTCGGATCCGATGTACTGGGGACTTCGGGCAGTAAATTCAATGCTGGCCTCATCCCTTCTTGTGACTGATGATTAGAAATCATAGCGGAAGCAATCTGTGATTCCGCTTCTGGAAGCTCTTTCTGATCACGCTCGATCCGAAGTTACCTCGAATGGTGATTACAGGGCTTAGCACTCATCGAGCTCTTCAGACCGATCTATGTCTCGGGAGGTTGCCGAATGAAGGTGTTGTCGGACAGCCTTCGGCCAAGTCTACGAGATGGCGACTTTCATCGTCTGTGTGGCTTTCTCAATGAGCGCATTGGTGATTTAGGACTCGTTGGAAAATTGTCCCCAGTTTCTGTATTACGTTTTCGCTTCCTTCGGTAACATCACCTGTACAGTCCCAAATCAGCAACGTGTGTTGCCAGAGGCAGGGCGCGATGGCTTTTTAAAGAAGGGTGGTTCATGTCGAATTTGCAAAGCACGACAAAAGTTACGCGGAGAGGCTTTCTCCGCACCCAGGCCGCGTTGGCGGCAGCGGCGGCGGCTCCCATGCCGGCTCTGGCAGCCACAACTCACGAAAAATCCGCAGCAGGCGTGGACTACTACGACAAGCTCGGCGTGCAGACGTTCATCAATGCAGCAGGCACGTACACCGACCTTAGCTCTGCCTGTATGCCGGAGCCTGTGCAGGAAGCTGTTGCGCTTGCCGCCAAGAAGTGGGTGCATATCCGGGAGCTGCAGAAGAAGGGAGGCGCCTATATCGCCAACCGTCTTAAAGCTGAGGGTTGCTGCATTACCGCCGGAGCAGCCTCGGCGATAACGATGGCCGCAGCAGCCTGCATTCAGGCAGCGAACAACTGCCGCCCGATCGACATTCCGCGCCTCATCGGCACGCCCAAATACCCGAAGAACGAGATCATCACGCAGACCCCGTATGGATACGACGAGGGGATGGTCCTATGCGGCGCGAAGATCGTGGTCGTGAACACGCTAGAGGAGTACAAGCGTGCCTTCAACGAGAACACCGTGATGACCAACCACGAAAACGCAGCCGAGGTGGTGAAGATCCCGGTGGAAGATTGGTTGGCCGTGGCGAAAGAACACGGCGTCCCCTGCCATCTCGATGCCGCAGCAGACATGCCGCCGATCTCAAACCTGTGGACGCTTGCTGAGAAGTGGGACCTGGTCTGCTTCTCCGGAGGCAAGGGCATTCGGGGCCCGCAGAGCGCGGGTCTGTTGCTGGGCAAGAAGAAGTACACGGATCTGGCCAACGCCATGCTGCCCCCGGTGGAAGGTGTGGCGCGCGGCATGAAGGTGGCCAAGGAGCAGCTCGTCGGCATGGTGGCAGCAGTGGACTGGATTCTCTCGCAGACCGATGAGAGCCTGTTCAAAGAATCCAACGACCGTCTCGCTGTGATGGCCTCGATCCTGAAGGACGTCCCCACCGTGAAGACGCGCGTGATCGTCCCTGCGGTCGCCAACCACTACCCGCAACTGGTGGTGGAGTTCGACCCCAAGGTGATCGGAGCAACGCCGCGAGAGATCCGGGCTCGCCTCGCCAGCGGAGATCCGGCGATCGAGATTAATCCGCACACGGGCTCCACGAGAGCTTCGCAAGGCGTGGACCCAATGCCGAATGCGCTCGTCGTCACGGCAATGTTGCTCTTCCCAGGCCAGGACAAGATCGTGGGCGAACAGATCCGCAAGACGCTCAAGAATCCCAAGTCCGTGGGTACTTACGATCCGGCGGCAGTACCGATCAGGCTCTAACGTGATGAGCCAGGCCCAGCGGGACGGACACTGATCCGTCGCCACGGAGCCTGGCTCTCATTTCTCGAGCACAAGATGGGTCGCGTATTCCGAAGTCTGGCGTTCAGTTATGGAAAACCCCAGCGCATGAAGGTCCAGACCATCGAACAGCAGTTCTCCCTGACCTAGAAGAACGGGTACCGACGCGATGTGGAGAGAGTCGATCAGGCCAGCTCTTAGATACTGCCGCACTGTGTCCACGCCGCCTCCGATCCTGACGTCTTTGCTGCCGGCAGCCTTCTTCGCAAGGACCAGCGCTTCCTCGATTCCGCCCATCACAAAGTGGAAGGTGGTTCCCCCTTCCATCACCAGAGGTTCACGCTCGTAATGCGTGAGAACGAAGGTCGGTGCGTGGTACGGCGGATCGTCACCCCACCAGCCCTTCCATGAGTCATCTGGCCATGGGCCGCGCACCGGACCGAACATGTTGCGGCCGAGGATGAAGGCACCGAAGTTCTCCATTGAGCGCTGAGCAAACATATCGTCTACATCCCCTGTGGTTCCCCCCTCCTTCCCGTGCATGGAGCAAAAGGTCTTCGTGTGAAAGAACCACTGAAATATCTCTGGTCCCCTCTTCCCCAGCGGATCTTCCAGGCTCTGTTCGATTCCAGCGCCGAAGCCGTCCAACGAAACACCAAATCCCGCTACCCGAACCTTTGACATCCAACCCTCTCCCTCGCCATAGTTGTGCCGGCTCTTCGTATACTTCAGCGTGCGGTGAGCTTGCGCCGTCGCTGCTCGCTCGCCTTCATCATTTCACTCAAGTCGCCGGCCGGACGTATCTCGAAGATCGACCCATACTTTACCGCCGGATGCTGCGACATGAGCTGGATAGCATGATTCATATCGCGTGCCTCAAGCACGAGGATGCCGCCAAGCTGTTCCTTGGTTTCCACATAGGGACCGTCCGTTGTCGCGACCTTGCCGTTCTTCCAATACAGGGTCAACGCGGTCTCAGAAGGCTCAAGGGCTTCTCCACCAGCGAAGTGCCCGTTGGCGCGCAGATGTTCGTCGTACTCAAAGCATTCGTCGAACATTGCGTTTCGCTCGTCCTCGGTCATGCCCGCGTGTTTTGCCGGCTCGTAGTAGCCCAAACAGATGTATTTCATAGATCTCTCCTTATGTTGGTTGCCAGCAGCGCAATCCGCGCACTGGATTGTTCACCCTATAGTCGTCGGGAGGAGGGGAAATCGACAGCAGAGTCTTATTTCTTTTGAAAATTCTGCAGGCATTTTTTATTTCAATTCCTCCAGCCTCCCCGAAAGGAAACGACGCTCCGGCTCATGCCGAGCCCCCTGCTGAATCAGGGCAAGCGCCTTCTCATACGCAGCACGGGCCTCAGGAAGCCGCCTTAACCTGCGACACAGATCCGCACGGGCGGAGTACGCGAGGTGATACCTTGCGAGTTCCTCGCGCGCCAGAAGGTCATCGATGAGACGAAGCCCCTGCTCCGGACCTTCGTACATGGCGATGGCAACTGCACGGTTCAGTTCCACCACCGGAGATGGCTGAATCCGGATCAGTCTGTCGTAGAGCAGCGTGATCTGGCGCCAGTCCGTGGACGCTGCCGAGGTAGCCTCGGCGTGAACTGCCGCGATAGCCGCCTGCAGGGTGTAAGCACCGAAACGGCGCGAGCGAAGAGCGCTCTCGGTGAGCGCGATGCCTTCGGCGATCTGATCTCGATTCCACAGGGAGCGATCCTGCTGGTCCAGCAGGATCAGCTCTCCTTCTGCCGAGCTTCGTGCGGAGCGCCGCGATTCCTGCAACAGCATCAGCCCCAGCAAGCCCATCACCTCGGGCTCCGGGAGAAGGTCCGCACCTGGAACATCAAGGAGCAGTCTGCCCAGACGGATCGCCTCGCGGCTCAACTCAGCTCCTGTTGCTTCCGCTGAATAACCCTCGTTGAAGACCAGGTACACAACCTGAAGTACGGCGCCCAGCCTCGCCGATAACTCCTGCGACACCGGCACCTGGTAAGGAATCGCCTTATCGCGGATGACGGCTTTCGCACGAACGATGCGTTGAGCAAGCGTCGCCGGCGTAACGAGAAATGCCCGGGCAATCTCCTCTGTTGTCAGGCCGCAGACCTCACGCAGTGTGAGCGCAACCTGCCCCTCCGATGGCAATGCAGGATGGCAGCAGGTGAAGATGAGACAAAGACGATCGTCCTCCATCTCCTCTTCCTCAGGAGCTTGCTGAAGGGTTTCATGGACGCGCGCTTCGAGTTCGAGTGTCAGCTCACTCTGTGCGGCGTCGAAGCGCCCGCGCCGGCGCATCACGTCGATGGCCTTGAATCGCCCAGCCGATATGAGCCAGGGGCGCGGCTTGTCGGGAAGTCCGGTCTGCGGCCACCTCTCCAGAGCAGCAGCGAAAGCCTCGTGCATGGCCTCTTCCGCGAGATCGAGATCGCCGACCAGACGCACCAGCGTAGCCAGAATTCTGCCCGACTCCGACCGATAAAGAGTCTCTATGGTACTGCTCAGATCGTCGAGGGCATTCGGCGGCATGCATGCCAAAGTAGCAAATGGACAGGCTCGACACAACTGCAGCTGGCTGTCTCTAGACCCATGTTCCAGTAACAGGCGAATGGCTGATATCCGCGGCTTTGAACCGCAAAATGTATCCTTGCAAACGGGCGCATGGTCCTGCCATCCACTTTGACGAGTTGCCACCATGCCGGACGAGTGACCGCAAATGGAAATGGCGATACAAGGCCAATGCACTCATCAACTGTCTGCGATAGGCGTCTACTCCTGATAAACACCCTTGAGCGTCACGTGAACGGATCGCTTCCTATAAGCCGACTTGTCGTTACCAATCCGGTGCGGTGGTCGAAGGATTCGTAAAGAGTGATGATGGATTAGGCGCAGAATGGGTCTTGCGTGCTTTTCCGGCAACGGTGCACATGGCTTCAAGGGAGGGGTCGATGAGGAGCCCAGTGGCGGTGCCGGAAATGGCGGCGGATCAGAGACGCTTGCGTTTATCGAATGAGCGGTGAACAATCACGTTGTTGCTTAGCCTCATGAAAGGGCCATATGCCCGAGACGTCACGAGATAAATGGACACCTCGAAACCCGCTTGGCGTGATTGCTCTTTTCGTCTTTTTGATCGAAACAATTGCGACAGCATCCTTGAAGATTGTGGCGGATAAGTCTTTCGCACTCATACTGGTGTGGTTCATCGTTCTGTATCCAACCACCATCGCGCTCGCTTTTTTCCTATTTCTGTGGCACAAGAGGGAAGCACTTTTCGGACCGATGGATTTCGCAGATCAAAGTGATTTTTCCAAGCTGCTTCTGCAAAAAGTCGAACGCATCGCTATAAAACAGGATGCAGCGGGTATCGACAGTGCGACCATGCTCAATGACGTCTTTGGAACTATCGACAAGCTAATTGTGTTGAGCGACCCGTGGTCCGCAATTCAGATCGGCCGGGCCTTCTTGAAGGAAAGAGACTTTGACAAAGCATTCAAAGTTTTCCAATACCTTTCAAAGAAAATCAGTCCGTCGGATGAGTCTTACTACAGGGTTCTGTCAAACCTGGCGTACAGCCAAATAGGCCTAGGTCATTACGCAGATGCAATCGGAGTACTAATGGAAGTGAAACTGATCAAGGGAGGACGCCATTTCCGTGCTTGGCACAATCTTGCAATTTCTTACGCGTACTTGAAATCTAACGATCGCCCGAATTCTGAGAAATTCTTTGCTTCGGTGAGCAGCCTGCAGCGTGCGGACTTGGAAAATTTAGATCTTAATTTCTTCGCTAATCTTTACCCGGAAATGGCGGACCGGATATTAGCCCTGAGATAAGCACGGTTATTCATCTGCCACGTACGAAAGGACCTGGCGATAGTAGGTCTCGTAGAGGGTGATGACGGATTGGGCAAAGAAGTGGTCTTACGCGGGTTTGCGGGCCGCGGTGCGCATGGCTTCGAGGCGTTTGGGTTTGAGAGGAGGTAAATCGCACGGCACCCAGTATACGTTTCAGGAATGCCAGGAGAGGGTTCCCCTGCTCAGTCGCGGTGACCGGACGGTTCGAAACCCGGACTCTGTATGGTGTATCTCCTTGAACCCAAGTTGTTCGAGAGCAGTCTGGATCGCTGCAGTTATTGCGACCCCTACAACCTCCAACACACTACAGGGCGGGTCAGCGGAATCTTTTCCGTGGTGCAGATCAACAGTGTCGAGCTGGCCAAGTAGTGAACGTTCCCCTGAGAGACCCTCTACGGAAGTGAATAGCGTGACACCTCTGAGATGATTAGGCTCTGGATACTCTCTCCACACCCTCTCTACCTCAGCCCGATTTGCTGGCGAGTCGACGATCCACACTGGGACACCCCGCGGGATGCCATCCAATCGCTTTCCGAATGCACGGTCCACAACCACCATAACCTTGTAGGGATTAGGGTACATCGCAAAACTATATCGTATTCGCCAGATCAACCTCTGCATCGCTACCGATAAACGCTCTTCTCGCCAGTTGAAGCGATCCTACATACAAGACGACTTCGGCGGACCGATCCAACTTCCGAGTAGTCCAGTCCCACCGTACTCAGTTGAGTTCGTGTGCGAGTCCGATGAGAAGCCGGGTGCCCCAGTCCTGCGGACTCATCGCATGAGTAGGCCATTCAACCGAAGCTCGAACCTGAATATCTGATCTGCCCACGTACCCGCAATCAAAAAGTGTCATCCTGAGCGAAGCCCGGAGGGCGCAGTCGAGGGATCTGCGGTTCGCTCACCTTAACGCAAAGGAAGAGAGTCACAGGTACCCATCAAAGCAGCCTCTACGCAACAATCCCGAGAGCAGGCCAATCGCCATCATTGCACTAGCGTGTCGTATGGAACTGAACCAGGTTGCCATATGGGTGTGGGGCCGCGGGATCGGGCAGCGATGCCACAGGCCATATTATGCCGTCTAGTAGACGCCATAGTCGCTTTTCGATATAGTCGGATTGCGACTAATAGCTGCGGTTGATCTGACGGGGGTGGGCATGATGCTTGAGTTGCAAAACCTCTCGAGAAGTTTCCGAGGTATTCCGGCTATCCAGAATGTGAGTTTCAATCTGGCTCCCGGCGAGATAGTTGGTTTTCTTGGACCGAACGGCGCCGGCAAATCAACTACGGTCAAGATCATCACGGGAATGCTCCGGCCAAATGATGGCAAGGTACTCTTCGAAGGCCAGGATATTCGAAAAGATACGGTCGCTTTCCGTAGTGTCCTCGGGTACGTTCCTGAGGAAGCACATCTCTATACTTACCTGTCAGGACTGGAATATCTGCAACTCGTAGGAAGACTCCGTGGTCTTAGCGAGGCTCTCATTGAAGCTAAGTCGACTCGCCTGCTCAAACTCTTGCATCTCGAGTCCTGGCAATTCTCACCCCTGTCCTCTTATTCAAAAGGGATGCGCCAGCGAGTGCTGATAGCCGCAGCTCTATTACACGATCCCAAGCTACTCATCTTCGACGAACCGCTCTCAGGACTTGATGTCGTCTCTGCACGGCTGTTCAAGGACCTCCTGGAGCTATTAGCCGCTGAAGGAAAGGCTATTCTCTACATCTCACATGTGATGGAGATCGTGGAGCAGGTATGTAACCGCGTCGTTGTAATCGCAAAAGGCAGGATAGTCGCCGACGCTCGACCAGACGATCTTGCGAGTTTGATGAAGCTTCCCAATCTGGAAAAGGTCTTCGCGCAACTGGTCAAGCAGCAGGACACCAGGACCGTCGCGCAGGAGATCGTGGAAGTGATGCGGATCGACCATGCGTAAATCCTTTCAGCGCTTCTTCATGATGTCGGAGCCGGAGGTGCTTCCCCTGAAGGCTCAGGCGGAGCGTGGCCCAGTACAAGAGCCCGAGCGAAGCCAGTTCTCGCATCTGGTCCGCCACTTTCTGTCGCGGTTCTTTAATCACGAAACGGCATCTCCCGATGGCGACGCTAAAACACGGCTGGTTCTGATCGCAGTTGCAACCGGGCTCCCAGGATTGGTCGTGGCGCTGTATCTATGGCCTGTCTATCATCCCTTCATCGCTTCCCTTCAAAGACATGGCCCCGTCCCAGGACCACCGTATTGGTTGCGGGTCAATCACCATTTCTTCTTCGTGGTCTATTCCTTTGTGGCGATGGGGATCGTCACAGTATTTGAGTGGGACATGTTCTTCCCCGACTTCCTGGATCTCTCCGTATTGACGACATTGCCTATCCCGGCTCACAGGCTCTTCCTCGCGAGAATTGCGGCCATCGCCATTCTCATCGCCGGCTTCCTTTTTGATGCCAATGTTTTCGCACCACTGGTTCTTCCCGCAGCCATTGATCCACCCAACCTTCTACGCTTCCTCGCCGGTCATCTTCTGGCCGTGGCAGGCAGTGGATTGTTCGCAGCGGTCCTTCTTCTGGCTCTGCAAGGCGTACTTCTTTCCGTCTTCGGCGAACGCGTATTCCGCAAGTTCTCTCTTGCCTTGCAGGGCCTTTTGATAACTCTCCTGTTGATGCTCCTACTCCTGTTCCCAGTTCTATCCGAAACGGTTCCAGTCCTACTTCGGTCGGGAGGCACCTTCGCGCGATTCTTTCCCCCATTCTGGTTCCTGGGCGTCTACCAACGCCTCATGGAAGGACCCACGGCGTTGCCGATCTACACGCAGCTGGCGCAGACAGGATGCTTGGCGCTGCTTGTGGTTACCGGGCTGGCCGCGCTCGCCTATCCGATTGCCTACCTACGCAGAGTACGCCAACTGGCCATCGGGACTGGCGCGCACGCCGCGCGAAGCTGGATTGCACGGCCGCTGCACGCGGTGATCCATGCAACGCTGGTCCGGCGTGCGGTTCGTCGGGCAGTTTTTCACTTCATCAGCGAAACCCTGCTGCGCGTACAACGCTACCGCATCTATCTTGTTCTCTGTGGAGGGGTAGGCCTTTCGGTCGTTACTGCCACCATTCTTCGTCTGGCGGTTGTACATAATCAGATTCGGGCGGAAGTCTCATCTGACGGGATTCGCGCTGCGGTCGGAATTATGGCTTTCTGGACGATTGCTGGACTGCGGATGGCGTTTGTTTCTCCAGGTAATCAGCAGGGAAATTGGGTGTTTCGCAGCGTTCACGGTACGCCGGCACCGTTCCACACGGCGATGGATCAGTTGCTGGCTGCGAAAACCTGGGCTCTTCTTTGGGGGGTGATCCTTAGTTTTGGGGGCTGCATGGCACTTCGCGTAATTGCTCCTCCGGAACTTCGGAGCTTAAGCGCAACGGCAAGCCAGCTACTCGTCGGCGTGGGGATGTCCGTGTTGCTAACCGACATCTTCTTTTTGAACGTAAAGACCGTTGCCTTCACCGGCGAGCGGACCCGGGAACAATCTAACTTCGCCATCACAGTTCTCAAGTACATCGCATTCGTTCCCGTGGTGGCATGGCTCCCGCTGATCTCTGAACCTTGGATTGAGACCAGCACGGAACACTTCGTTCTTGCTGCGATCGCGATCGCCGTAACACATCTCGCATTTCGCAGCCAACATCGCGCCATCATTCGGGAACACTGCGATAGACCCGGTCTCGAAGACGACGAAGAAGATTTTCCTCTGAAGCTCGGGCTCCGCTATTGAGGCTGTGCAGGCAGGACATTTACTGGGATGGACAACCCCGGATCGGATGTCAATTGACGTCCACAGGGCAAGTCACTCATCTACTCTGGTTTTCACCACAGATAGTAGCCACTCCGCACTCAACGTTCACCGATTCGTATCCTGCTGGCGTCCCTCCATGGACGCGTTGATCAGCAGAGTAGGAGCGGGCGTTGGTACAGCTATACGGTCGAAGACAGAAAAGGTAAGGCCATTTCCGCCACCATCGTTGTGGAGAGGATGTTGTAGTGTGTCGCTCCCGGAACGATACCCAGCCGGGCCATGGAACGGAGAGATCCGTCCAATCCGGCATCGCGTTTCCCTGCACCAAGAGCTTCATAGAAGGCTGCGATATGTCCGGGGCAAATGGAATCGGCGTCGGCAAAGATAAGTTCTGCGGGCGACTTAATCTGCTTGACCTGAGCCGACCAATCAAAAGATTGCGATTCCATCTCGCCAATTTTGCGGAGCAGAGTCTCCCAATTGACCTCGGGATAACGCTGGCCGAGTGGCGATCCTTTGATTTTCTGCGCAATTTGCGCCGCGTGCGAACCCATCTGCTCGAACGCTGCATTTACTTCCGGGTAGGAGCCCTCTTGTGTCATTGCCGCTGAAATCACGATCAGGCGTCTTACAGACGCAGGGTGGCGAATGACGGTCTGCAGGGCAACTCCCCCACCCAATGAGTACCCCATAACATCGGCTTGCCCAAGCTTAAGATGCGCGATCAGTGCAGCAATATCGTCGGCCATGAACTCGAATCGAAGAGGCCGGTCGATATCCTTCGTGCGTCCGTGACCCTGCAGGTGGACAGCAATCACCTGGCGCGATTTGGCGAGCTCAGACAGATTAGGACCAAACACTTCGCTCGCCGTAACCCCACCATGCAAGAGGATGAGCGGCTCTCCCTGGCCATGGACTTCGTAGTACATTTGCAGGCCGTTAACCGGAGCTAAACCTGATTTCGTCTTTGGCACAGTCGACTCCATCACCTCCTGGGGTCGGGCCAACGCAGGAACAATCGCTGCTCCACTTATAGCCACGCCTGCACATGCGAGGAACGCTCGTCTCTGCATCTCATCAGCCCTTGGACTTAGATGATACAAACGGCGTCAATGTTAACAGATCGCTGCACTCATCGAACCTCGATCTAGAAGGCGAGGTCGGCCAGGCTCCAGCGAAACTGATGTACCCGAGATATCAACTGTGCCGACAGGCTATGCATGGGCCTCTTTGAGAGTATGCGATCAAAGCCGCTCGCTAAGAGAGAAGTGAATCGGGCAGAGGGTTTTGCAGCAACTCCATCTCAGAGCTAGACAATGGGACAATGCGACCAAATCAGCATTGGGTCCAAAAAGATGGCGCGACCCGTAAGTCCATCGCACTCAGTTGCTTTCCTTGAAAGGACTTGGCCTCATACCCATTGGCTCAAGGCAGAATGATCAATTCCGGCTTGGTGCCACCGCTCATTCCATAAACTGTCCCCGAAGTGAACGCGCCAACATCGTACTTGTAACAGCCGGGGGTACTTGCCTTCGTTGTCACGTGTTTTTTTCCGCCCCCCATGATCGGGGCATCGGGTTCAAACGGAGAGTCAGTACCGAACGAGACGGTAAAGCCCTGGTTCTTCGAACTCATCCACACTACGGTGGTGCCAGCCTTGATACAGAAAAGTTGATTGTTCTTTGCGCCCGGGATGTCGGGCTTTACATTGGCGGAGTTGTTTGAGCGGGTGATGTTAACTGTGCAAGGAGATGAGGCAGAGCCGCAGGTATTGTCCGCATTGCAGAGTGTCTGGGGCTGTTCCTGGTCACATGAATATTTACTCTTCGCCTGCGCAAGTTCGCCGGTCAACAGAACGACACAGGTCGAGAAAAGCAATGCAGTCCAAGTGCTGGGCCGTCGAGCTTTGATAGTCATAGATATCTCCCAGTCGCGAAGTACAGGAAGTTTGTGTTCGAACAAATCTCACAACACCGCTCCAGCTCCAAAGTTGGTGCCTTTCGCGGCGCCTTGGTTTTTGCGATTTCACTTCCACTCGATGATGTTCGTGAGCTTCCAGGCATTCTGATTGAGTTCGAACTGCAGCTCGCCTTGTTTGTTGACGATCAGCTGCGCCGCGGGAAAAAGCGAGCCTCCACTCTTCTTCTTGTCCTTATCGTTCAGGATGATCTCACCGGCAGTGAGATTGAAGCTCTTGGTTTGAGTGTCCCGATAGCTTTCACCGAAGGCGATCCTGCGGTTCGTGACAAACCGGATCGTTCTTCCAGTAGGCGTTATGATCTCCCGAATGTAGCTGACCTCGTACCCAACTGCGCCGGGGATCGTGATACGGCCCACGGGTTTCATCTTTTCGAGAGCCTTCACCAGTCCGTCGTTCTGCCCTTTCGCAAATGCCTGAACCAGCACTTCTCTGTCCTCAGGAGTCGAGAACTGGAAGATCATCAGTTTTAGGTTGAAGTTTCTTCCCATCTGCGTGCTTGTGCCCATGGCTGTAGCGTCGATGGTTTCAACATTTTGCCGCTGTCCAAAGCAACAGGTGGCTGTGATCACAAGGAGTCCAACCAAGAGAGAGATTCCGTTTGTGAAATGTCGAATTCTCAGGCTAGCTTGCATGATTTCTCCTGCCTTCACTCGATATGTCTGTTTAGAAGCCTCGTCGCAGACCCCGGATTAATGGCTCGATGGTAGGTAGCAGGTCGACTACCAGCAACTAGGAAAACCGCTAGTCGAACAAGTGGGTCGACGGCTTGTCTGATTGCCTTGGAGGCTGTCAGTCATTCACGCTGGTTGTGGCAACAGACTGCAGTCAGTCGCACTCAGCCGCCCTTCAATTCTCGTTGAAGGAGTTCCCTTCTTCTTTTAACTGTTCAGCTTAAGGCTAACGATCTCGGGGACAGCTTCTTCTTCGAAGATGATCTGCTGAGAGTTCTGCGCCTGCAGGCTGCTGAACTTGTGCAAGGCGGCGGCCAATGATGCAAGGCACAGCCCCATGAGGACGAAGCCCGATACGGAGCCTAGTATCTGAGCCTCTGCGTTGGCTGCTCTCTTGAGCCAGCCTATCGATGCGAGCAAGGTGAACCAGAAGGCGAAGTGCAGGTTCGCTTTACCTGGAAGGTAGGAACAGGCGAAGGAGATCTTGCGGAAGCTGAAGAGGCAGAGCTCGACGAGCATCAATCCCAGCAGAGCCATGATGACGAGATGGCCGGCGACGAAGAAGGAATCGGACACGAAGAATCCAACGGCCAGAATGGCAACCACGGGAGCAACGCCGAGCGATAGCAGCGAGGTCCTGACGGCGCGATGGTACAGGCATGCGGGGCGAACTTGGGTGGCCTGAAAGATCCAGTTGGCGCGCAGTGAGATGGGAACGGCGATGACGATGCGCAGTGCAACCACGGCGAGGAAGACGGCGAGGATGGACGAGAGCAAAAAGGTCGTCTGGGAGGGGGAGATGGAGGGAGTGAGCCGAGCAAACTTTGTATGGGTGAATCCAAAGATGACGGTGATACCGATCCCAACATAGAAGCTGAGGATCATGCGGTGTTGACGGCTGCGCAGGATGGTCCGAAGACTGAAGAGAGTGATGACGCTCGAGAGTGAGCTTCCGAAGGAGAAGCTGGAGCGGAGGGTTGGCACGATGTCAGGCTGTTCGACGATGCGGGGCAGCATTCGGAAGTATGAGAGAAACACTGCGGCGAGTGCACCGGCCGCAGAGAGTGCCAGCGCCATCCATGCCCGGTGGGCGAGCGGAACCAGCTCTGGATGCATGGAGCCGTTGAGCTGATTGAACAATCCGACAAACCAGTAGGCTGGCAGCCACTTGAGGATCTGCTGATGCTCCTGCGCATTGAGAGCCGCGGGGGAGTTGAAGGAAGGGCCGAGGAAGTAGGAGCTGAGCAGAAAGCAGAGGGCTATCGCCTGCATGACCGCCGAGAGACGTAGAAAGATCTGCCGCGGCAGAAGGTTCGCGGCAATTCCCTGCACCGCGAGCACCATGAAGATCATGAACGCCGCGGCGGCGGCCACGGTAAGCCAGTATACGGGCAGCGTGCGCAGCAGGCTGAATTTACTGCCGACTCCCACGGCGAATACCAGCGGCCAGCCGAAGCCGGCGAAGAGATTGAAGGCTCCCGCAGCCAGCAGAGGCGCGGCAAAGAGCGCTGCAAGCTTCGATAGAAAAAGTGTGGCCGAGGGCACCGGCAGCGGCCCCAGGACGAGCCGGTCGCGGCGATCAGGGAAGGCGGCGTCCCAGCTGAGCACGCCGATGAGACCGGCGATCGTCATGGTCGTCTCGATAAAAAAATGCTCGAACATATAAGCAACAGGGACGGGTACGGGTTTGCGCGTGATGATGAGGAAAGGCACCGGGAACGTACAGAAGAAGCTGAGACTGCAGAAGACTGAGGCGAACTGTCCCAGCAGGCGGGAGGGATCGCCGTCGGAGGACAGCAGCTCGAGGTCGATCACCCGCAGCAGGAAGACTCGGTAGAGTACGCGGAACTGGAAGAAGAAGTGATGGTCTCGGAGCTTTAGCAGGGATGGTCTAAGCATGGATAAGGTCCGCAATTTCGCATGAGATCGCCACAAAATCCTGCTCGATGGCGAGCTGCGCAAAGATGCCTTCAAGGCTGGGAAGCTGCATGAAGACGCGCAGGTTCGCAACCGTGTCGTCGGCTACTACCTTTCCCTTATGCAGGATGACCACGTGGGACGAGATACGTTCTACTGTCTCGAGCTCGTGCGAGCTGAAGAGGACGACCTTCCCCCGCCGGGCAAGCTCTTCAATCAGGCTGCGAAGGATGAGTGAGGTACCGACGTCGAGGCCGGAGAAGGGCTCGTCAAGCAGTACGAGAGACGGGTTGTGCATGAGAGCAGCCGAGAGCAGAACCTTCTGCCGCATGCCTTTGGAGTACGAAGACATGGGGACGTCGCGGTCACCATAGATGCCGAAGAGCTGCAGCAGGCCGCGGATGCGCTCCTTGCTCCGGGCGGGGTCCATGTCTCGGAGCTGGGCGACCATCTGGAGATATTCGATGCCGCTGAGGTGGGTGTACAGATAAGGCTCTTCGGGAACGTACCCCATACTGCGACGGAAGCCCATCGGGTCATCCTGGATGGGGCGTCCCTCGAAGAGCACCTGGCCGGAGCTGGGTTCGATCAGGCCGGTGATGATCTTCATGGTGGTCGATTTGCCGCTTCCGTTGGGACCCAGATAACCGGTGATCTCGCCGGGCCGGGCGACGAAGCTGACATCGGTGACAACAGAGATGCTGGAATAACGTTTGCAGATCTGGCGCAGCTCAAGCATGATGCGAACCTCGATCATCGACCTTAATAGTCGAAAACCGACTATATCGGAATACGACTATAGAGGCAATATCTCTCTGCGGATTTCACTTTCACAAGGAAGCGATGCGTTCCTCTGGAGCTGTCTTTACCGGGTGGTAGCTTGACACGCGGGGGCCCCAGATCAGGGGTGAAGCCCCGACCGGAAGCCGGGCTCTTCCCCTTCCGTGACATACCGCTGGATGGTGGTCCGGGGTCATGCCTCCTGTTTTGAATACTTTGCATCCATTAGTATGGTGGGGAGGTAGCCATGCGGGAGAAAGAAACTGTGCCATCCGCGAACCTAGAGTTCGACCTTACAGGTATCCAGAGTGCTCTTCGCGACCACCAAATCGACGGATGGCTCTTCTACGACCACCACTATCGCGACCCGCTGGCCTACCGGATCCTCAGGCTCGGCGAAGGGCTGCATGTCACGCGCCGGTGGTTTTACTTCATCCCTGCGGAGGGCGAGCCGAGCAAGCTGGTGCATCGGATCGAGTCGGGAAGACTGGACACTCTGCCCGGCAAAAAGGCAGTGTACTCATCGTGGCAGGAGTTGGAGGCGCGGGTCGCCGAACTGACCTCTGGAGCCACAAAGATCGCCATGCAGTACTCCCCTCGCAACGCGATCATGTACGTCTCAATGGTGGACGCGGGGACGGTGGAGATGGTGCGCGGCCTGGGCAAGGAAGTGGTCAGCTCCGCTGACCTGGTAAGCCGGTTTGAGGCTGTGTTGAACGACGACCAGATCGCAACCCACTTCGTGGCACAGGAGAAGATCGACGCCGTGCTGGAGGCGGCCTGGAAAGAGATTGGGCGCCGGGTACGAGCTGGCGGGACGCATGAGTTTGCGATGGTTGAATTTCTTGCCGAGGCGATGGGGCGCGAGGGATTGATCTGGGAACACGGGCCGAATGTGAGCGTGGGTGAGAACTCGGCCGACTCGCACTACGAGCCGACCGTGGCGAGCTCAAAGCCGATCCGGCAGGGCGACTTTGTCCTGATTGATATATGGGGAAGGCTCAACCGTCCGGACGCGTGCTACTACGACATTACCTGGACCGGGGTCGTGGACCGCGAGCCGACCGCACGGGAACAGATGGTCTTTGAGACAGTGCGGAACGCGCGCGATGCGGCAATCGAGCTGGTACAGCAGGCTTTCGCCGCCGGACGGCCGATTGCCGGATGGGAAGCCGACGATGCTGCCCGGGAGGTGATTGGCGCAGCAGGGCTTAAAGAGTGGTTCACACATAGAACCGGCCACAATATCGGCGTGGAGCTGCATGGAAACGGAGCGAACCTGGATAATTTTGAGACTCACGACGAGAGGCTGATTCTGCCGAAGACGTGCTTTTCTGTCGAGCCGGGAGTTTACTTTCCGGGTGAGTTCGGGATTCGCAGCGAGGTCGATATGATTGCATTGCCGGGAAACGCAAAGGTTACGGGGCGAGTCCAGACGGAACTGGTTCGCATTGGAGCTTGAGGAATTGCCTGCTGGTATGATGAGGTGAGATGACGACGAATGTTCAGGCGCAGGCAAGGGTCGGGCAGAAGGTAACTTCTCTACCGCCTACCCTGATTCTCATCGCGGGTTGGCTAATTCCGGGCGCAGGCCACTTCCTTCTAAAAAAATGGATTCGGGGACTGCTGCTCTTCGTCTCGATCGTCGCGATGTTCTGCATCGGCCTGGGGCTGAAGGGCAAAGTCTACGGGCCAAATACGGCTGAATTGCTGGATATGCTGAACTTCGCTGGCGACCTGGGAGCGGGCCTGCTGTACGCGCTCGCCCGTGTGTTTGACCTGGGACAGGCGGCGGTGCAAATCGCAATTGCCGACTATGGAACGAAGTTCATCGTTGTGGCAGGGCTTCTGAACGTGATAGCTGCTGTCGATGCGCACTCGCTGGCGACGGGGAGGAAGGCATCGTGACCATCTCGCACTTTGGAGCGGTGTTACTGTTCTCGCTGTTTACCTCGGTTGTCTTCGGGATTACGCAGCGATCTGAGCCAAGGATGATGATCCGGTTCGGAGCCTTCTGCTTTGCTTTGTTTGTGGGTGGGACGATCGTGGCAAGCTGGCTAATGTGGCTGATCAAGCACTAAGAGTTCTGAAGCCCAAGCACTAAGCGTTTTGAAGCCTTAGATACCGGAAATCCTCTGAATATAAGCCGCCAGCACCTCCCGGCAGAGAGTGTAGCTAACGAACTTCCCTTCACGCTTCGATTCGACCAGGCCGGCGTTTTCGAGCTCCTTCATATGATGAGAGAGCGTTGCGGGACTGACAGGGATGCAGTCGCGAATATCTCCACATGCGCAACGACTGGTCTCCGACTGGCCGAGCTTCTCCAGAATCAGATAACGATGCGGATCTGCCATGGCCCGGGTAATCAGGTGAAACTGGCGATCGGAGAGCGAGATGGATTTGGTTGTCACGAGGCCTAGTGTTTGGGATGCTTGCTGAGTAGAAAACGAGTTTGGACTGGAAAGAAAGAGGCGCATCCACTGCGGATGCGCCTCTTGTACTTTCGGCTGGAGAGTCTTACGACTCCTGGCCTTCTTCACCAGCGGGAGGATTCTGCTCCTCAAGCTGCTTCTGGAGCTCTTCGCGCTTCTTGGCCCGGGCATCAGCACGCTTCTGAGCCTTCTCATTGAGTTCCTGCTCGGCTCCGAGGAGCTCGATGAAGGCCATCTCAGCGGCATCGCCTTTGCGGGCGCCGGTGCGAGTGACGCGGGTATATCCGCCGTTGCGGGCTCCATAGCGAGGAGCAACTACTGCGAAGAGGCGATCCACCGATTCCGGGGTCATGAGGTAGGCTGCTGCCTGACGACGGGCATGAACGTCGCCGCGCTTCCCAAGGGTGATCATGCGCTCGACGAGTGGCTTGGAGGCCTTAGCCTTGGTGATGGTGGTCTCGATACGATCCATCAGAATGATGGAGGTAACGAGATTGCGCAGCGTGGCGCGGCGGTGGCTGGTATTACGTCCAAGTTTGAATCCTGCATTGCGATGACGCATGATTGATCTCCTTCGGTTTGAGCTTGTGCCCTGAACCGGATCTTTGGTTGAGATGGGAGCAGGGTCCGTTCCCTGCTCCCATCGAGTTACGGTTTAGAAGGTGTCAGTGTCGGCGGGAATCTGGAGGTCGTCCTCATCCTCTTCGTCGTCCTCGTCATCGAAGTGACCAAAGCTGGCCGCGAGGGTAGCAGCGGGCAGAACGGAGGTGGGTCCGGGCTGCGGGTTGCCGTTCTCGTCGATCTTCATGCCGAGCGAAAGTCCCATCTGAGCAAGAATTTCCTTGATCTCGTTGAGAGACTTGCGACCGAAGTTCTTCGTTTTGAGCATCTCAGCCTCGGTCTTCTGGATCAGTTCACCGATGGTTGCGATGTTGGCGTTCTTGAGGCAGTTGTAGCTGCGAACCGACAGCTCAAGCTCTTCAACCGAGCGATTGAGGTTCTCGTTGCGAATCGCAGGACCGTCGTGCAGGCCATCGTGGCTGGTCTCCATCTCCTCTTCGAAGTTGATGAAGATGGTCATATGATCCTTGAGCAGCTTGGCCGACAGACCGAGCGAGTCCGCAGGAGAGACAGTTCCGTTGGTCCAAATCTCGACCGTCAGCTTGTCGTAATCGGTGATCTGACCGAGACGCGCTGCTTCGACGAGGTAGTTGACCTTGCGGACTGGCGAGTGAACGCTGTCGACAGGAATGAAGCCAAGGCCGAGGTCGGCATCGAAGTTCTTATCAGCGGAGACGTAGCCACGGCCGCGCTTGAGACGCATCTCCATGTCGATCTTGCCGCCTTCGGAGACGGTGCAGATGTAGACGTCCTTATCAAGGATCTCGACATCGCCGTCAGCCTCGATGGAGCCGGAGGTGACGACACCAGCTGCATCGGAACGCAGGTAGAGAGCCTTGGGGCCTTCGCCGTTGAGCTTGAACGGGATCTGCTTGAGGTTAAGAATGATGTCGGTTGCGTCTTCAACGACGCCGGCGATGGACTGGAACTCATGCAGCACGCCTCGATGCGGACCGCGGTAACAGCGGCTCCTTCGATGGATGAGAGCAGGGTGCGGCGCAGTGCATTGCCGATGGTAGTACCGAAACCTCGCTCAAAGGGCTGAGCGCTGAACTTGCCGTACTTCTCGGTGAGTGACTCGCTTTCGACTGCGAGACGCTTGGGCTTCTGGAATCCTCTCCAAAGCATGTGTTTCTCCTTTGCCGTCCCAGCCGCGAAGCACTTTGCGGTCTGGCGGGTGATGCGGTTGGCGTATTCGGTTGTGGTGTTCGTTGTGATTCGACAGGTCACAACGTTGCCGCGGATCTACCCTGAGGGGCAGACCCGCGGCTAAGCTTGATTACTTGCTGTAAAGTTCGACGATCAGCTGCTCGTTGACCGGGAGGTTGACATCTTCGCGCTTGGGCAGCGAGAGAATCTTGCCGGACAGATTGTCACGGTTGATGTCGATCCAGGTAACGGAACGCTGTCCGCTGGCGAAGTTCTTCGCCTCCTCAAGGAGGGTGATGGACTTCGATGCCTCACGGATGGCGATCTCATCGCCGACCTTGCACTGAAAGGACGGGATGTTTACCTTGCGGCCGTTGACCTGAATGTGGCCGTGACGGACGAGCTGACGAGCCTGGCGGCGGCTCTGCGCAAAGCCAAGGCGGTAAGCTACGTTGTCAAGGCGAGTCTCAAGCTGCTGCAGAAGCAGTTCGCCGGTAACGCCGGTCTTGTTCGAAGCCTTCTCGTAGTAGGCGCGGAACTGGCCCTCGAGCGTGAAGTAGATACGCTTGGCCTTCTGCTTCTCACGGAGCTGCAGACCGTAGCCGACGACCTTCTTCTGCTTCTTGGACTGGCCGTGCTGGCCCGGGGGAAAGTTACGCTTTTCAACGGGGCATTTGTCGGTGAAGCACTTCGCGCCCTTGAGGAAGAGTTTGGTACCGTCGCGGCGGCAGAGGCGGCAGACGGGTCCTGTATAACGTGCCATGAGTTTCTTGTCTCCTGACTTCGGGTGTCGATCGCTTTACGCGCTGGCAGCGCTTCGTCACGATCCAGATTGATGATTCCGCGGGAGCGGTGAGACTCCCGCGGATGAGGTTGAAATAACTTACACGCGGCGACGCTTGGGAGGACGGCAGCCGTTGTGCGGAATCGGCGTGACGTCACGGATCGAGCGAACCTCGATGCCTGCCGAAGCGAGCGCGCGGATTGCCGACTCACGACCCGAACCAGGTCCCGAGACGCGTACATCGACCGAACGGAGACCATGCTCACGGGCGGCGTTGGCAGCGCCAACAGCAGCCTGCTGCGCGGCGAACGGGGTTCCCTTACGCGAACCACGGAAGCCGAGCGAGCCGGAGCTCTTCCAGCTGAGCGTATTGCCCGTCTGGTCGGTGATGGTGACGATGGTGTTGTTGAAAGAAGCCTGAATAAAGACCAGACCGAACGGAACGTTCTTCCGTTCGCGCTTCTTGAACTTCTTATTCTTGCCGGCCTTTCCGGCGGTCTTCTGCTGTGTCTTGGCCATGGCTTATTTCGTCGCTTTCTTCTTACCGGCGACGGTGCCCTTACGCGGGCCCTTGCGGGTACGAGCGTTGGTGTGGGTACGCTGGCCGCGAACTGGAAGCGAGCGGCGATGACGAAGACCACGGTAGGACTGAATTTCGATCAGGCGCTTGATGTTGAGGCCAACCTCTTTGCGCAGGTCGCCTTCAATCTGGCCTTCCTGCTCGATGACGTGACGGATGCGGTTCAGCTGGTCCTCGTCGAGCGTAGCAATCTTGACGAAGGGATCAACATCTGCCTTTGCCAGGATCTTCGCAGCGCGCGAGTTGCCGATGCCGTAGATGTAGGTGAGTCCGATGCGTACCTGCTTGTTGTTCGGTACGTCGACTCCAGAGATACGTGCCATTGGCGTCCTTGTCGTTGGGCTCCGGAAGCTTCGCCACGGAGCGGGTGGATGGTTTCGGCTTACTACTGTCCGCGGGGTTCAACGCACGCCTTGAATTCGGCGAACTAGCCCTGCGGGGCCACTAAAGGAGGCAGAATCGCCTCCGGTGTTTATCCCTGACGCTGCTTGTGCTTGGCGTTTTCGCAGATGACGCGAACGACACCGCGACGGTGGATCACCTTGCACTTGTCACAGATCTTCTTTACTGACGCACGAACCTTCATTACTTCTCCTAAACAGCCGTTAGCGATCAGCTCCCTGACTTTCGTCGGAAGCTACCGCCGCAAGCATGAGTACCTGAGTCAATTGTTCTTCCCAGCTAAAGACAAGCGTCAAAAGCCGGAATTGCCCGTCTACTTGTAGCGGTAGACGATGCGGCCACGGTTGAGATCGTATGGGCTGAGCTCAATCGCAACCCGGTCGCCGGGGAGGATGCGGATGAAGTTCTTACGCATACGTCCGGAGACGTGTGCCAGAGCCTGATGCTTGTTTTCAAGCTCGACTCGGAACATCGCGTTCGGCAGGGTCTCGACGACCGTAGCCATTACCTCAATTGCATCTTCCTTCGACAAACGATCTCCTTCGGGAGAGCCTGTTCGCTCCCCGCAAAAATTGTTGTGAGTGCTGGAGCCCACGAGATGATTCCCTGCAAGAGGGGACCATGAAGGTGCGACGTACTGCACGCAGCATCTCTTATGATACCCCAATCCGGGCCTTTTTCCCACCCGCAGCTCGGATTTCCACTTTACGTCCACCGCGGAATGGCGATAGGACCCCGGAGATCCCGCTAGCGGGTCAGAACCAGCGGACCATCCTTGGTGATGGCCACCGTATGCTCGAAGTGAGCGCTGTAGCTCTTGTCCACGGTAACCGCCGTCCAGCCGTCCGCCAGCACCTTTACTTCAGGAGCTCCTGCGTTGATCATGGGCTCAATTGCTAAAACCATCCCCGCCTTGAGCCGCAGGCCTTTGCCGCGGGGGCCGAAGTTCGGGACCTGGGGATCTTCATGCATGCTGCGGCCAATCCCGTGACCAACAAACTCACGAACGACTCCGAAGCCCTCGGCTTCGCACATCTCCTGCACGGCGGCCGAGATGTCGAAGAGGCGTCCCCCGACCTGGCATTGTTCGATGGCCGCTTCAAGGGAGGCCTTGGTGACATCGAGGAGCTTTTGAATCTTGGGCTCAGGCTTACCGATGGCGTAGGTCACAGCGGCATCGGAGTAGAAGCCATCGATCACGACGCCGCAGTCGATCGAGAGGACATCGCCGTCCTTCAGAATGCGCTTTTTATTGGGCATGCCGTGGACCACCTCGTCGTTGATCGAGGTACAGAGGGCGAAGGGGTAGCCATGATAGCCCTTGAAGGCAGCCGTCCCTCCCAGCTGTGCGATTTTTGCCACAGCGATCTCCTCGAGGTCCATCGTTGAGGCCCCGGCGACCACATTCGGAGCCAACGTGTCGTGAACCTTACGAAGAGCGATGCCGGAGATGCGCATCTTCTCGATCTCTTCCTGGGCCTTTAGAATGATCGCCATAACCTACCTACTCACCTGCTCCACGAAGTTGCTCCAGTGCTTCCTCGATGGAAGACGTCACTTCTTCAACAGCGCGAGATCCATCAATCTGCCGGAATCTTCCCTTTTGACTATAGTGCTCGATCACCGGTGCGGTCAGGGAGTTATATGCTTTCATCCGCTCCTGAAAGGCGGCCTCCGTGTCGTCGGAGCGGTGTTGCAGAGGGACATTGTCGTTATCGCAGACCCCATCAACTTTCGGGGGCTTGGAATGGATGTTGTAGATGGTCTTGCATATGGGGCAGATACGGCGGCCGGTGATGCGACGGAGCAGCTCCTGCTCATCGACGCTGATGCTGATGGCCACCAGCGGCAGCGAAGCAGCCCCGGCGAGTTCCTCCAGCGAGACAAGATGTGAGTCCAGCCACTCTGCCTGACCGAGCGTACGAGGGTACCCGTCGAGAATGTACCCACGCTGAACGTCGGGCTGAGTTAGACGGGCCCCAACCATGTCGTTAACCATCTGATCGGGAACCAGCTGTCCCTGATCCATCAGGTCCTTGGCAGCCTTACCGAGCTCCGTCCCACGTGCAATGTTGTCGCGGAGAATGTCCCCCGTAGAGATCTGGGGGATTCCGAAGTCGGCCATGAGCCGCTGCGCCTGGGTTCCCTTCCCTACGCCGGGGGCTCCCAGAAGGAGTACCGGCCCGGGCAGGAATCTTACGTCTGCCGGGGCCGGAGGATGTGCTGCAGATTCAGAGGTCAACGTTTCCAATTCCTACCAGCTCTTGCGGCCACGGATTCGGCCGCTCTTGGGAGTAAAGCCGTCGTAGTGGCGCATGATGAGTTGCGATTCGATCTGCTGAACCGTATCCATGGCAACACCGACAACGATCAGAAGGCTGGTGCCACCAAAATAGAAGGTCACACCGAGACCATTCGTCATCCATGACGGAAGCTTGTCGAAGACCGGTCCGATCAACCAGAGATGATTGAAGTGGATTCCGCTGATGATCATCTGGGGAATCATGACGATGATGATCAGGTAGATGGCGCCGACCAGCGTAATGCGGGTGAGGACATCGTTGACGAAGTCAGCGGTACGCTTTCCAGGGCGAATTCCCGGGATGAAGCCACCGTACTTGCGCATGTTGTCCGCGATATCGTCCGGCCGGAACACGATGGAGATGTAGAAGTAGGCGAAGAAGACGATCGCCACCATAAAGATGAGTTCGTAGAAGGGCTCGCCGGGCGAGATGTACTGGAACAGAGGTCCCAGCAGCTTGGTATCGCGCAGCGGAGCACTTCCGAAGAAGCTCATACCGGCAAAGAGCAGCGGAGCCGACAGAATGGAGCTGGCGAAGATCACCGGCATGACGCCGCCGGAGTTTACCTTCAGAGGAAGATGCGTCGACTGCCCGCCCATCATACGACGGCCCACGATACGCTTCGCATACTGGACAGGGATTCGGCGCTCAGCCTTCTCCACGTAGACGATGAAGGCGACGACCGCGATCATGCCGGCGATCAGGATAGCGACTGCGATCGGAGTGAATGCTCCCCAGGCGTTGGTCTGGACCTTGTCGTAGAGTTCCGCGATTCCCTTGGGAACTCCTACCACGATTCCGGCGAAGATCAGCAGGGACATACCATTACCAATGCCGCGCTCGGTGATCTGCTCTCCCAGCCACATGATGAAGGCGGTTCCGGCCGTTAGGGTAAGCACGCAGAGGGGAATGAACGCGCCTCGGGGAATCGTCACCATGGAGGATCCGGTCGAGGTATTCGTCAGAGTCAGGGCGATGGTAAAAGACTGCACGATTCCGAGCAGCACGGTGACATACCGGGTCCACTGGGTAATCTTGCGGCGGCCGAGCTCGCCTTCCTTCTGGAGCTTCGCCAGCGGCTCATAGATGACAGTGAGCAACTGGAAGATGATCGACGCCGTGATGTAAGGCATGATGCCGAGAGCGAAGATCGTCAGTTTGCGAAGGTTGCCGCCCGAGAAGAGGTCGACGAGACCAAGGGCCGAACCGGAGTTCTGATTGAAGAACTCCGCCAGCATCTGTCCATTGATACCGGGAGTTGGGATGTGGGATCCAAGGCGATAGACCGCCAGAAGACCGAGCGTAAACAGAACACGTTTACGAAGATCTGGAATGCGGAAGATGTTTGCGAACTTGTCGAACATCGGAGAGCGGTACCTCGAAGGGGGTGAGACGGATGACCGGGATGAGACGGCGACGCGAGGGATCCAATCCCTCGCCGCTTTCATTCTACATTTTCGTCGCGAAGACTATCAGGCGATTACGATTGCCTTGCCGCCCGCCTTCTCGATCGCTTCCTGAGCGGTCTTCGAGAACTTGTGCGCGTGCACGGTAATGGCGGCCTTTATCTCCCCATTATTGAGCACCTTGATCAGTCCGTTCCGCTTGCGCAGGAGGCCGAGCGCGATAATCTTCTCGAGGGTGAACTCCGTTTCAGACGAGGCCTCGTTGATCTCGGCGATACGATCCAGCCCAAGTACCGTGTACTCCGTGCGAAAGATATTGGTGAAGCCGCGCTTCGGAAGACGACGATGTAGCGGCATCTGGCCGCCCTCAAATCCGCGCATCAACGATGAACCAGAGCGCGAACCCTGACCTTTATGACCACGAGTTGAGGTCTTACCCATGCCAGAGCCCATACCGCGGCCCACACGCTTCTTATTCTTGTTAGCCTTTGCAGGAGCCTTCAGATTAGAGAGATTACGGATTGCCATACTTTCCTCGCTATAACGCCAGAAACATAGTTCCCGACTCGCATTTTGAACTGGCCGGGAGGCCAGGTTATAAGATTCTGTGATTCGCTGCGCTTCCCTACTCGACGATACGGACGAGGTGAGGGATCTTCGCTACCATGCCCCGGATGGAGGGGCTATCCTCGCGCTCGACGATCTGGTTGAGCCTGGTGAAGCCGAGGCCCTTGACAACGAGCTTGTGCTTCTCCGGCGTCGCGATCTTCGAACGGAAGTACTGCAGTTTGATGGTGGCTTTGGTCTCTGCCATGACTAGGGACTCCTCTTACAGTTCTTCTTCAGCTTTGCCGCGCAGCGCCGCAACTTCGGACCTGCTCCGAAGCTGAGTAAGCGCATCGAAGGTGGCCTTGATAACGTTGTGCGGATTCTTGGTTCCGATCGACTTGGTCAGAACATTCTGTACACCAGCCGAGGTCATTACAGCGCGGACCGTTCCGCCAGCGATCACGCCAGTACCTTCGGGAGCCGGCTTCAGCATGACCTGACCAGCACCATAGTGACCCAGAACCTGGTGAGGGATCGAGGTATCTGTCAGGTTCACCTTGAAGAGATTCTTCTTGGCAGCCTCAATCCCCTTACGGATGGCCTGCGGAACCTCTTTGGCTTTACCTGAACCGTAGCCCACAACGCCTTCAGCCGGATCGCCGATCACAACCAGCGCGGCAAAGGACATGTTCTTACCGCCCTTAACGACCTTCGTGACGCGGTTGATGCTTACAACCTGATCTTTCAGATTGAGGCGGTTCGCGTCGATCTTTTTCTTTGTTGCCATAATGTCTTATCCAGCTTTCTGGTCGCCCGCCTGCGAGCGCCGTTCGAGAAACTTGAAAACCTAGAACTCCAGCCCCGCCTCGCGGGCAGCATCAGCCAAAGCCTTCACGCGGCCATGATAGAGATAGCCACCACGATCGAAGACCACCTTCTTGACGCCCTTCTCCTGCGCTCTCTCCGCGATAAGCTTTCCAACCTCAACCGCGGCAGCGACGTTACCACCTGACTTCCTGCCCTCACCCTTTTTGGTGACCGTAGAGGCTGAAGCGATGGTGGCGCCGGTCGAGTCGTCAATGACCTGCGTGTAAATGTGATTCAACGAGCGATAGACATTCAGACGCGGACGCTCTGCGGTCCCGGACATCTTCTCGCGGATGCGCGTGTGAACACGCTTGCGAATTACATCGCGTTTACGGGGTGTGATCATCTTCGTTTCCTTCCTAACAGCGTCGTCAGAGTGCCAACGACGTTCGGTTTAGCCTTGCAACAGGGGAACAGGGACCAGGAGATGGAGGCCGAATCCTCCGTTTCGAGATGGAATTGGCTCCATCCCTGGTTCCTAACTCTTTGGCCGCCTCAGGAAGTTTTCCACGAGAACGGCAGACGCGACTCACAGCGATAGCGTCGCAGCGCTTGCCGTTACTTAGCGCCTGTCTTACCAACCTTCTTCTTCAGCTTCTCGCCGGTGTATCGGACTCCCTTGTTCTTGTAGGGATCCGGCTTACGGAGCGCACGCATATCTGCAGCAACCTGGCCGACCTTCTGACGGTCGATGCCGGAGATCGTGAGGTGCGTCTGCTTGGGATCGATCGCCACAGTAATTCCAGTGGGCAGCGGGAACTCGATCGGGTGAGAGTAGCCAAGCGTGAAGACGACGGTATCTTTACCCTTCATCTCAACGCGGTATCCGATACCGACGATGTCGAGCTCTTTCGTCCATCCAGTAGTGACGCCTTGCACAGCGTTGAACACCAAAGCGCGCGCCAGGCCATGAAAGGCAGCCTGCTTGTCGCTCTCGCGCTCTGCAATGATTTCGCCATCCTTCTGAACCAGAGAGATCCCGGCCGGGAGAAGGGTTGTGACCTTTCCCTTGGGCCCCTCCACCAGAACAGTGTTTCCACTGACGGTGTATTTGACGCCAGCTGGCATCGGAATCGGCTTCTTGCCAATACGAGACATAATCAATTCCTTCTAAAGTGGCTTGCGAGTCCCGAAGCGATAATCCTCTTCGTTCCACTGCAGCCGGGCAGCTAAGCTGCCAATAAGCAAGTCTCTAAAACTTCGTAAACAGATGCCGCTTTACCAGACTTCACACAGGATCTCGCCGCCTACGCCTTCGCGACGTGCCTGACGGCCAGTCATAACACCCCGGGGAGTAGTCATGATGGAGATACCGAGACCACCCTGAACGCGGCGAATCTCATCGCGGCCGACATAGACACGGCATCCGGGACGAGAGACGCGCTGCAGGTCGCGGATAGCAGCTTCGTTGTTGGTGCCATACTTCAGGTAAACGCGGATAATCCTCTGACCGTTCTCCTCAGTCGCCTTGTAGTTGGCGATGTAGCCCTCATCCTTAAGGATGCGCGCAATCTCGGCCTTAAGCTTGGATGCCGGGACATCCAGCTTCTGGTGACGTGCACGGATGGAGTTGCGGATGCGGGTCAGGAAATCTGCTACTGGATCGGTGAGATTCATTCATTCTCCTTCATTCTTCGTTCGCTCGCGGACAAACCCCTGCGAGAACCAGCAAGAATGTCTTATTGCCTGATGTTTCCGTTCCAGACTTCTGCATCCTGAACTTTAGCTCGAATGAGGTCTCTGGAGCGTGCGTGCGCACGGCGAATACCCGTGTGCTGTGGACGAAGCTAATTATATCAGGCGCGGACGCCCGATTACCGGGATGTCTACCAACTAGACTTTACGACGCCCGGGATCTCTCCCTTGAGAGCGAGCGAACGAAAGCAGAGACGGCAGACGCCGAACTTGCGAAGGTACGCGCGAGGACGACCGCAGAGCTGGCAGCGATTGTGCTGACGGGACTTGAACTTCGGCTTTTTTGCGTCTTTGACGCGCTTTGCTGTAGTTGACATAAACTTGACTCTCTATCTTTCAAAAAGCTTTGGGTCGCAAGGACCAACCGGAGTTAGGCTCCCTGACGGAAGGGCATACCGAAGGCCCTCAGAAGTGCACGGGCGCCGTTATCGTCCTTGGCTGTGGTCACGATCGTGACGTTCATACCCTTGATCTTGTCGACCTTTGCATAATCGATTTCGGCGAAGATGAGCTGATCGCGAAGACCGAGTGTATAGTTTCCGCGCCCATCGAAACTCTTCGAAGAGACACCGCGGAAGTCGCGGACACGGGGAAGAGCGATGGAGATGAGGCGGTCAAGAAACTCGTACATCGCGTCCCCGCGAAGGGTAACCATCGCTCCAATGGGCATTCCCTCACGAACCTTGAAGGCTGCGATCGATTTCTTCGCCTTCGTGGTTACCGGCTTTTGGCCGGTGATGGAGGCTAGGTCGGCGACCAAAGGGTCCATGATCTTGACGTTCTGTGTCGCTTCGCCGAGTCCCATGTTGACGACGATCTTCTCAAGCTTTGGAACCGCCATCACGTTATCTACGTTCAGTTCCTTCGCAAGGGCGGGTTTAATCTCTTTGTCGTACTTCTCTTTGAACCTTGACGTTGCCATCTCTCTCTTCGCTTTCTCCACGGTTCCGGGTTGGCTGATGCCGTCTACCGTTTCGTGGGGTGAACCTTAATTTCCACTTCTACTTCAAATGCTTTTACTTCTTCTTCTCAGGAATCGGATTTCCGCTGGCCTTGGAGTAACGAACCCTCTTGTCACCGTCCAGGCGCGAACCAACGCGGGTCTTGTTTCCCTCTCCGTCAACCAGCATGACGTTGGAGATATGGATGGGAGACTCCTGCTCAGCGATGCCGCCCTTGATGTTGCGCTGCGGGTTCGGCTTGAGGTGCTTCTTGACCATGCCGACGCCCTCGACGAGGACGCGCTGTCGGTCAGCGATTACACGAAGAACTCGGTGCGGTTTCTCGCCCTTATCTTTGCCGGCGATAACGACAACCATGTCGTTACGCTTGATCTTGATCTTGCTCTTCGTAGTGGGCTTGAACTTCGTTGGCATCTGATATCCCCTGTTACCTCGGCTGTCTGTCGGAGCCGGAATCCGCTTATTTGTTCATACTGTACAGCGTGAACTAGATAACCTCGGGTGCGAGTGAGGCGATCTTGAGGAACTTCTTCTCGCGCAGCTCTCGGGCGACGGGTCCGAAGACACGGGTTCCAACTGGCTCCAGAGAGTCGTTGATGACGACCGCTGCATTCTGGTCGAAACGGATGTAGGTACCATCCTTACGACGGCTCTCCTTGCGCGTCCGAACGATTACGGCCTTAACAACCTTGCCCTTCTTGACCGTGCCATCGGGAGCGGCTTCTTTAACGGCTGCGGTAACAATGTCACCCAGGCCGGCTTTCTTGCCGAGCCCGCCGCCGAGGGGCAGAATCACCTGCAACTTGCGTGCGCCGGAGTTGTCGGCCACGTCAAGGATTGTTCTCATCTGTACTGCCATCGTTCTTCTCCTGGTGCGGCCGGGGGATCAAAGTGCCCCCTCGCGATAAATATAAAATCTTTCGGATCAATGGCTGGAATCGCTCCCAGGGTCCGGGACCCTATCCCTTAAGCCTCGGTCGCGGAGCTCTTGTCGTCTGCCAGCTGCGCGAGTGAGCTGCGGCGAACGATCTCTTCAAGAGACCAGCGCTTGAGTTTGGAGAGAGGCCGAGCCTCACGAATGCGAACGACGTCGCCCACCCGAGCAGAGTTCTGCTCATCATGTGCGTAGAACTTCTTGTTCGACTTCATGACACGTTTGTACTTGGGGTGCGCCTTGCGCATCTCGATCTCGACGACGATGGTCTTCTGCATCTTGGTCGAAACGACCAGGCCGACTTTCTCGTTACGGCGGCTGGAAGTCTGCTCGACGGCTTCAGTCTTGTTTGGGGTCTCTGCCATGGCTTAGTCCTTCTTTGCTTTCTTGCGAGTGCTCTTGGCCGGGACTGCGGGAGCGGATCCGGTCGCGGTTTGGCCAGCCAGCTCACGCTCGCGGGCGACGGTCTTGATGCGGGCGATATCCAGCTTCAGCGTACGCATCTTCTTGACGCCCTCGGTGTTGCCGAGGCTCTTCTGAAAGCGGATACGAAAAAGCTGCTCGGCAGCTTTATTCTGCTCGCCCTTGAGCTCTTCGTTACTGAGGTTGCGAATCTTATCGAGTTCCATGTGTCTCTTCCTTCAAACCAGGTCTTTACTTGGCCGCAACCGTGTTTACCACGTCGTGGCGCTGCACAAAGGAGGTCTTGAGCGGAAGCTTGTGAGCGGCCAGACGCATCGCTTCCTTGGCCATCTCCGGATTGACGCCTTCCATCTCAAACAGGATCCTGCCGGGGCGAACGACGCAGACCCAGTGATCAGGAGCTCCCTTACCCTTACCCATACGAGTTTCTGCCGGCTTCTTGGTGATTGGCTTGTCGGGGAAGAGACGTAGCCAAACTTTACCGCCGCGCTTAATGAAACGAGTCATCGCGATACGGCTGGCCTCGATCTGGCGGTCAGTGATGTAACCGCACTCCATGACCTTCAAGCCGTAGTCGCCGAACGAAAGATCGGAGCCGCGCCACGCCTTACCGGTCATCCGGCCGCGCTGCTGCTTGCGATACTTCACCTTCTTAGGCATCAACATAACGAAACCCCTAGCTATTTAGCTGCCAGGCTCCGGCACTGGTCCAGACCTGGCTCTATCGAAATTCTGTCACCGGCAGCGCAGACCGCCAGCGATCCTCTTACGAGGTAAAGACTCCAGCAGACGTACCCTGTTCGCGGCGCTTCTTCTGCTCGTAGATATCTCCACGGTAGACCCAGGTCTTTACGCCGATAATGCCGTACGTGGTCTTTGCCTCAGCAAATCCGTAGTCGATATCTGCGCGGAGCGTGTGCAGCGGCAGGCGACCCTGCAGGTACCATTCGGAACGAGCGATCTCGTTGCCGTTCAGGCGACCCGAGACGCGTACCTTGATACCCTTGCAGCCGAAACGCAGCGCCGAGTCAACCGATTTACGCATGGCGCGACGGAAGCTGACACGCTTTTCGAGCTGGAGCGCGATATTCTCTGCCACCAGCTGAGCATCGAGCTCAGGCTTGTTGACTTCAAGAATGTCGACAAAGACCTCGCGGTTGGTGCGCTTCTGAATATCAGCCTTGAGCTTGTCGATCTCGGCACCCTTGCGGCCGATGATGATTCCCGGACGCGCAGTGCGAATGATCAGGCGCAGCTTGTTACCGGGACGCTCCACCTCGACCGAGCTGACACCAGCAGCCTTGAGCTTTTCCCGAAGCTCGGCCTTGAGCTTTACGTCCTCGACCAGCAGCTTGTCATAGCCGCGCTCTACGAACCAGCGCGACTTCCACGGCTTGTTTACGCCGAGGCGAAACCCATACGGATGGACTTTCTGTCCCATAGCTTCCCTTTACTCTGCGCTCCTAACCGGTTGAGCCGGCGGGCGGTAGTTCGAAACCTCTATTTTAACTCAAACGAAGCCTGAAAGGCCCTCTTACTTGGCTGCTTTCTTCGTCGCTGTCTTCTTGACTGCGGCTTTTTTTGCTGGAGCTTTCTTCGCGGCAGTCTTCCTGGTTGACTTCTTTGTTGTTGTAGCCTGGAGAGAATCGTCAGTCCCAGCCGCAACGGGCTTATTCTTCTCAGCGACAGTCACGATGATGTGAGCGAGACGGCGCTGATAGCGGAAGGCCCGACCCATAGGTGCGGGGCGGATTCGCTTCATACGCGGTCCTTCGTTGGCTACAGCAGACTTGACGTAGAGGTTATCAACGTCGACATCCAGCCCCTGCTCCTGCGAAAGGTAGTTGGCATTCTGGATCGCCGAACGGAGGACCTTCTCGACGATCGGAGCGATGCGCTTGCTGTTGAAGTGGACCGTGTTGATCGCCTGCTCCACTCGCAGACCCTTGATCAGGTCCAGAACGAGCTTTGCCTTCTGCGGGCTGGTGCGCTGGAACCGTGCCTCCGCGCGAAACTCTCTTGTATTTTCTGCTGCCTTAGCCATGACTTCTTCCTTGAACGCTAAAAACCGAAATTCTGCTTCCTGAGTTACTTGGCCTTGGTCGCCGTTTCAGTCTTGGCGGAGTGGCCTTTGAAGGTGCGCGTCGCAGCAAACTCACCCAGTTTGTGCCCAACCATGTTTTCGGTCACATAAACAGGAATGAATTTGCGGCCGTTGTGCACGGCGATCGTGTGACCGACGAAGTCGGGGTGGATCGTCGAACGGCGCGACCAGGTGCGAAGGACCTTCTTGTCGTTCGTCTGGTTCATGACGTTAATCTTCGTCATGAGGTGGTCATCAATAAACGGACCTTTTTTGGTAGAACGTGCCATCTGTTAGCTCCGAGATTCTTTACTTGCTGCGGCGGTTCACGATGAACACATCGTTCCGCTCCGACGCAAAGCGTCTTATTTAGATCTGCGGTTGACGATGAAGACATCAGTCCGCTTATTGTTGCGTGTCTTGTATCCGCGTGTGGGCTGGCCCCAAGGAGTTACGGGGTGACGTCCACCAGAGGTCTTACCCTCACCACCTCCATGCGGATGGTCAACCGGGTTCATCGAGACACCTCGGTTGGTGGGACGGATTCCCTTCCAGCGATTGCGGCCGGCCTTACCGACCGTCACGTTCTCGTGGTCAGTGTTTCCTACCTGGCCAACCGTCGCCATGCACTCCACCAGGACCCTGCGCGTCTCGCCAGAAGGTAGCTTGAGCAGAGCGTAGTCGCCTTCCTTGGCAACCAGCTGCGCCGATGCGCCGGCTGAGCGAGCCATCTGAGCACCCTTGCCCGGACGAAGTTCAATGTTGTGAACCGTCGTACCCGCGGGGATGTTCTTCAGGGGAAGCGCATTGCCAACCAGAATATCGGCCTCGGGGCCACTCATGATCGACTGTCCAACCTTCAGCCCAATGGGCTGGAGAATGTAACGCTTCTCACCATCCGCATAACTAACAAGAGCAATACGGGAGCTGCGATTCGGATCGTACTCGATCGTCGAAACGGTTGCAGGGATTCCAAACTTGTCGCGCTTGAAATCAATGAGGCGAAGCTTCTTCTTGTGACCGCCGCCGTGATGGCGAATGGTCATGGCACCCGTTGAATTACGACCGCCAGTACGCTGCTTCACTGCCAGCAGTGGCTTGTGTGGCTTGTCCGTCGTAATGTCATCATTCCGCAGCGTCGTGGTGAAACGCAGCGAGGGTGTAATGGGTCGAAAGGATTTGATCGGCATCTTCTTCTCAGCTCCTAGCTTTTGGCTTCCGGCGAACCGGTTTTTCAGCTAGTATTCGAAACTTCGTCTTCTGTTCCAGCCGTCCTCATCCATCAATCCGGGACGACTATTGGCTCATTCTTAGAGACTGTCCAGATACTCCGGCATCTTTTCGCCTGCCTTCAGACGAACATAAGCCTTCTTCCAGTCGGGGCGATAGCCGGCGAATCTTCCCCGGCGGCGCTCCTTGCCTTCAACGATCGCGGTGCGAACGGCAGAGACCTTGACCTTGAAGAGAGCTTCGACGGCCTGCTTGACCTCGATCTTCGTAGCTTTCTCCGCAACCTCAAACACGAGCGTGTTCTGGGTCTCTTTGACGCCCATGCCCTTTTCTGTAATCAGGGGGCGGCGAATGACGGTGTAAAGGGTCGGCATTATGCGACCTCCTTCTGGCCCGCAGCGGCCTTACGTTTGGATACGTACTTCTTTAGTGTCTCCTGCAGGGCCTCGATAGCGTCCCTCGAGAACACGGCATGCTCGTAGCGGAGGAGATCGTAAGGGTGAACCTCAGAGCTAAGCACCAGCTCAACACCGGCCAGATTGCGAGAGCCGAGGTAGAGCTTCTCGTCCAACTTCTTGCTGGTCTCAACCAGCAGCGTGGTCTTGCCGGCCTCGAGCTTGTTGAGGGCCTGGCGATAGAGCTTCGTCTTCCCTTCGGGGACCACGAAGGAATCAACGACCGTAAACTTGCCTTCGCTGATCTTCGCCGTAATCGCTGAGCGGAGAGCACCCATCAGCTTCTTCTGGGGGAAGGCATACTCATAGCTTCGGGGCTGAGGTCCATGGACCGTACCGCCGCCACGCCAAAGTGGAGTGCGGATGGATCCGACGCGAGCGCGGCCGGTTCCCTTCTGCTTCCAAAGCTTCTTGCCAGCGCCTGAAACGAGCTTGCGGTTCTTGGTCGCCGCTGTTCCCTGCCGCAGAGCGGCACGATAGTGCTTGACCGACTCCCACAGGAGAGCATCGTTGATCTCGTCCGCGAAGACGGAATCAGCGAGCTCGAACTCACCAATCTTTGCCCCACTGAGATTGACTACGTTGATATTTGCCATGTTGCTAAACTTCTCTTTCTGTGCGGCCATCGATGCGGCTCGCCCTGACGTTGTTTCTCTGCATTGATCGGTTTGTTCCCCGGGCAGAGGTTTCTACGCTACAGCTCGAAAGGCTATGTTTCGCCTAATCGTGCTTACTTCTTCTTCGGTGAAGCCTTTTTGGAAGCCTTCAACGGATCGAGGGTTCCGGCTCCGGCGAATCCACGACGCTCACGCGGGGGCGCCTTGGCCTTGGAGATCAGAACGTAACCGTCACGGGGTCCTGGAACAGCTCCTTCAACCATCAAAAGATTGTCGTCAAGATCGATACCACGGATGCGGAGGTTGCGGACCGTAACCTGCTCATGTCCCATGTGGCCAGGCATACGCTGGCCCGGGAAGACGCGCGAGGGAAATGAAGAAGCGCCGATCGAACCCTGCACCTGGAACATATGGCCGTGCGACTTGGGGCCACCACCGAATCCATGGCGGCGAATGACTCCGGCAAAACCACGTCCCTTTGAGGTTCCGATAACGTCGACGAACTTTTCATCGGAGAAGATATCAACAAGAACCCGGTCGCCCGCCTTCACGCCATTCGACTGCTCGCCGTCCTGCCCTGCGGACGCTGCTTCTACTGCAACTTCTTTCACCACGCGAACGGGCGGAACGTTTGATTTGGCGAAGTGGCCGGTCATAGCCTTATTTACCTTTGAAGCCTTGATGAAATCAACGTAGCCGATCTGAGCTGCGTTGTACCCATCCTTCGCCATCGTCTTGAGCTGCGTGATAACGCAGGGGCCAGCCTTCAGAACGGTGACCGGGTGAACGTCACCCTTCTCATCGAACATCTGGGTCATGCCAATCTTCTTGCCGAGAATTCCTGTTACTGACATCTTCTTTTCCTTTCCTCATCATGCCTGGAGGGCACTGTAGGGAGCTACTGGATCTGTCTACTTCTGGACCGTTTTGATCTCGACGTCTACGCCGGCAGGAAGATCGAGCTTCATCAAAGCGTCGACGGTCTGCTGCGTGGGCTCGAGAATGTCGATCAGCCGCTTGTGCGTACGGATCTCGAAAGCTTCGCGAGACTTCTTGTCCACGTGAGGCGAACGAAGCACGCAATACTTGTTCTTCATGGTAGGCAGCGGAATCGGCCCTGCAACCTGCGCTCCCGTTCGCTTCGCGGTCTCAACAATTTCGCCCGTGGAAGTATCGAGTACACGGTAGTCATAAGCCTTCAAGCGGATCCTGATTCTCTGTCCTGCCATCGTTATCTCTCTTTTCTTTACGCAAAGAACTTGTTGAGTCGCCGCCCACCGGAGCAGGCGGCGCTAAATTTACTTGATGATCTCGGAGATGGTACCGGCGCCTACGGTTCGTCCGCCCTCGCGGATCGCGAAGCGCAGGCCCTTCTCCATGGCCACCGGGGTGTGCAGCGTGATCTCCAGCTGGATGTTGTCGCCCGGCATCACCATCTCGGTGCCCTCGGGAAGCTTGGCCGATCCCGTCACGTCCGTCGTGCGGAAGTAGAACTGGGGACGATAGCCGTTGAAGAACGGGGTGTGACGTCCGCCTTCTTCCTTGCTCAACACGTAAACCTCGCCCTTGAACACCGTGTGCGGCGTGATCGATCCCGGCTTCGCCAGAACCATGCCGCGCTCCACGTCTTCCTTCGCCGTGCCGCGCAGAAGAAGGCCGGCATTGTCGCCTGCAAGACCCTCGTCCAGCTGCTTCTTGAACATCTCCACGCCCGTGACCGTCGTCGCCTGCGTGTCGCGGAAGCCGACGATCTGCGCTGCATCGCCAACCTTGATCTTGCCGCGCTCGATACGGCCCGTCACCACGGTGCCACGGCCGGAGATCGAGAAGATGTCTTCGATCGGCATCAGGAACGGAAGGTCGACCATGCGGTCCGGCTGCGGTACGTTCTTGTCCACCGCCTCCATCAGCTCGTCGATCTTGTCCTCCCACTGTTTCTCGCCGTTCAGGGCGCCCAGTGCCGATCCGCGGACCACAGGAACGTCATCGCCCGGGAAGTCGTACTTCGACAGAAGCTCGCGAACTTCCATCTCCACCAGGTCAACCAGCTCCTCGTCTTCTACCGCATCGCACTTGTTCAGGAACACCACGATGTACGGTACGCCGACCTGGCGAGCCAGCAGAACGTGCTCCTTGGTCTGCGGCATCGGGCCGTCGGTCGCTGCCACCACCAGGATCGCGCCGTCCATCTGCGCCGCTCCCGTGATCATGTTCTTGATGTAGTCGGCGTGGCCAGGGCAGTCCACGTGAGCATAGTGACGGTTCGCCGTCTCGTACTCCACGTGCGACGTCGCAATCGTGATACCGCGCTCGCGCTCCTCAGGAGCGTTGTCAATCGTGTCAAACGATCGAAACGAGTTCTTCGGGTTGTGCTTCGACAGCACCTTCGTGATCGCCGCCGTCAACGTCGTCTTGCCGTGATCAATGTGACCAATCGTCCCTATGTTCACATGCGGCTTCGACCGGTCAAATTTTTCCTTCGCCATTACTCTCTCCGTCTTTCCTGACCCTTTTCAGGTCTGTCAACTCTGTTACTGACTCACGGGCTAAGCCCGCGGACTAAACTTTGGCTTCCTTGCCCTGGACCTTAGCAATGATCTCTTCCGAGACCGATTTTGGAGCCTCTTCATACTGCTTGAACTGCATCGAGTAGTTCGCGCGACCCTGCGTCGAGGAGCGCATGTGCGTCGCATAACCGAACATCGTGCTCAACGGTACAGTAGCCTTGATCGCCTGGGTTCCACCGACCATCTCCATGCCTTCGATACGTCCGCGGCGGGAGTTGAGGTCACCGATGATCGTTCCCATGAACTCCTCAGGAACCGTAACTTCAACATCCATGACCGGCTCGAGGAGGACGGGCTTTGCCTTGCGAGCGGCCTCCTTGAAGGCCATCGATCCAGCGATCTTGAACGCCATTTCGTTGGAGTCAACATCGTGATAGCTTCCGTCATACAGCGAGACTTTGATATCGACCATCTCGTAGCCGGCAAGCACACCGCGAGTCATCGCGTCCTGAATGCCCTGATCGATCGGCTTGATGTACTCCTTCGGAATCACGCCACCCTTGATGTCGTTCGAGAACTCGTATCCCTTGCCCGGCTCATTGGGAGAGATCCGAATCTTAGCGTGACCATAGTTGCCGGAGCCGCCGGTCTGACGAATGTATTTACCTTCGGCATCGGCGTTTCCGCGGATGGTCTCGCGGTAGGCTACCTGCGGCTTACCAACATTGGCTTCAACCTTGTACTCGCGCATCATGCGGTCGACGATGATCTCAAGGTGGAGCTCACCCATACCGGCGATGATAGTCTGGCCCGAATCCGGATCCGTGTGGACACGGAAAGTGGGATCTTCCTGAGCGAGCTTCGCCAGAGCCATACCCATCTTTTCCTGGTCAGCCTTGGTCTTGGGCTCAACGGCGAGCTCGATAACCGGCGCCGGAAAGTCGATCGACTCGAGCACGACCGGAGACTTCTCGGTGCAGATCGTGTCGCCTGTCACGAGGTTCTTCAGACCTACAGCAGCGCAGATATCTCCCGCGAGAATCTCGGTGATCTCTTCGCGCTTGTTGGCGTGCATCTTGAGAAGGCGGCCGATCCGCTCGGTCTTGCCGGTGCGCGGATTCAGAACCGAGTCCCCAGTCTTCAGCGCTCCCGAGTAGACCCGAATGAAGATCAGCTGGCCGACGAATGGGTCGGTCATGATCTTGAATCCGAGGGCAGCAAAAGGCTCGTTATCGTCGGTCTTGCGAACGATCTTCTCCTCCATGTTGTCGGGATTCGAACCCACGATCGGAGGAATGTCCAGCGGGCTGGGCAGATACTCGACGACAGCGTCGAGCAGAGTCTGCACGCCCTTATTCTTGAACGATGACCCGCAGAGGACCGGGAAGATGTGCATCGCGATCGTCGCCTTCCGGATGCCAGCCTTGAGCTGCTCCACCGTAGGCTCCTGACCTTCGAGATACAGGTTCATCAGCTCATCATCATGCTCGGAGACTGCTTCGATCAGGAAGTGACGGGCCTCGACAGCTTTATCCATCAGATCGGCAGGAATCTCTTCCACCGAGTACTGGGCACCCATCGTCTCGTCGTGCCACAGGATGGCCTTCATGATGACGAGGTCAACGACTCCGGCAAACTTGGCCTCTGCCCCGATCTGAATATTGATCGGCACAGCACGCGCGCCCAGGCGATCGACGATCGTCGAGGTCGCATAAACGGCATCGGCACCAGCCTTGTCCATCTTATTGATGAAGCAGATACGAGGAACCTTGTACTTGGTAGCCTGACGCCACACCGTCTCCGACTGGGGCTGCACACCAGCAACCGCATCGAAGCAGGCAACAGCACCGTCGAGCACGCGAAGGGAACGCTCCACTTCGGCGGTGAAGTCCACGTGGCCGGGTGTGTCGATGATGTTGATGCGGTGATTCTTCCAGGTGCAGGTGGTAGCAGCAGAGGTGATCGTGATACCACGCTCCTGCTCCTGCTCCATCCAGTCCATGGTCGCAGTGCCCTCGTGCACCTCACCAATACGGTGCGTGATGCCCGTATAGAAGAGGATGCGCTCGGTCGTCGTCGTCTTGCCGGCGTCGATGTGCGCCATGATTCCGATGTTCCGGCAACGATTCAGAGGTGTAGTGCGTGCCACGATAGATCTCTCATCTGCGGTGTCACCCGCGGTAAAACTGCGTTAATCCTGAAAGCCAAACTTCAACGCCCAAAGGGAAGCAAGCTACCAGCGATAGTGAGCGAAGGCCTTATTCGCCTCAGCCATGCGGTGAACATCTTCCTTCTTCTTCATCGCTGCGCCACGGCCGTTCGCCGCATCCAGCAACTCGGCGGTCAACTTCTCCACCATGCCCTTCTCTCCGCGAGCGCGACCGTAGGTCACAAGCCAGCGAATCGCAAGCGAAGTGCGACGCTCGGGGTTGACCTCGATCGGCACCTGGTAGTTAGCACCACCGACGCGGCGGCTCTTTACTTCCAGCAGAGGCTTCACGTTCTCGACGGCCTTCTTGAAGAGCTTAAGGGCCTCATCTCCGCCCTTCTGCTCAAGATTCGTCATCGAGGTATAGAAGATGCTCTGTGCGGTCGACTTCTTACCGCCCCACATCATCGAGTTGACAAACTTCGTGACCAGTGTGGAGTTATAAACCGGGTCCGGAGCAACTTCACGCTTTGCGATATAACCTTTTCTCGGCATCTCTTCTTCTCTCTTCTTCCCCCAGCGCGGTCAACCTCTCACGTTCTGGGCCTGACAGCTAAAACTTCGTTTATTTGGCAGCAGCTTTTGGACGCTTCGCGCCGTACTTCGAGCGGCTCTGCTTACGGTTGGCCACGCCGACCGAGTCGAGCGTGCCGCGAACAACGTGGTAGCGAACACCCGGAAGGTCCTTCACACGGCCACCGCGAATGAGCACGATCGAGTGCTCCTGCAGGTTGTGACCGATACCAGGAATGTAGGTGGTCACCTCAATACCGTTGGTCAGACGAACACGCGCCACCTTACGAAGAGCCGAGTTCGGCTTCTTAGGCGTCTGGGTGTACACACGGGTGCAGACGCCACGGCGCTGGGGCGAACCCTGCAACGCGGGGCTGGCAGTCTTATAGCGAGTGGGCGTGCGGCCCTGCTTGACGAGTTGATGGAACGTAGGCACTCGAACTCCTTGGTGTAGCAAACCTAACTTTGTCGGACACGCACAGGCGATTTCGCTGTCAATGCGCTACGCGCAAAGACGAAGATGCATACCGCACCTCCAGGCGAAGAAACCCTGCTTCGCGTCTGTAAATCCTTAACAACCAGACGAAAACAGTCGACGGTGATCGAGTCTTTTCTTCAACCGAAAAACTTCCGATCGAATCTGCCCAACTCCGTTTCGCTGTTCCGGCCCACATAGCCCATCCAAGGTGGAGGGTGTCGCAGGCTCGTTATCGATGGGCCGCAGGCTATCCGCTTCCTGAAATCTTCAGGTCGCCCCACGGTTCTCTTTCTAGTATCCAAGTATAGCGCAATTCTGCGATTCCGCAGCTTGCGAAGCGTGAATCGATGATTGCAGGGCTTTTCTCTACCCTCGCTCCGAGGCCAGGCAACGGAGCGTCCCGGATACTCTCGGAACCTTATGAGAATAGCAAGTCCTGATCCCGGGGTCAACAACTTCTGTTGCCCTTGGATTTGCAGCTGATTCCTACAGTCTGTCCTCAACGAGAGCTCGGTCCTCCGCCAGACCTCCCACTCAGCTGTCCCTGCGATACGTCGATCTGCAAAGGCTTTTTCGGAAAGAATGCTAGCCTAAGCGCCATGACGTTTGCCCGGATCTGCCGATTTACCCCGCTACTTTCGCTCTCTATTCTCTGTTTTGCACAAAGTTCACAAAAAACAGCTGCCACATCCGATGCCCGCATCGGAAACCTGTTGAAAACTCTCTCCCAGACGCAAACGCCATCGGAGGCCGATATCGCTCCGGACGGCAAGACAGTAGCCTGGTCGGTGCGCGCCGGGGACGACTATGAAGTTCACCTGAGCGACGTATCTGATCCTTCGCCCATGAAAGAGATCACGATTCTACCTTCTGCAGAATCAAGCAGCTGCAATAGTGATGCACCACGCTGGTCGCCTGACGGTCAATCTCTCGCTTACGTTTCAACCTGCACGGCCGAACAGAGCGCGCAGCCTCAGGTCTTTATCTGGTCGAAGAAGACCGGCAAGTCTCAGCAGATCACGCATGTGACGGGAACCATCGACGATATGACGTGGTCGCCCGATGGAAGATCGGTCGCCTTCCTCTTCGTGGCAAATGCGACGCGCACCGCTGGTGCTCTTGCAGCCATGAAGCCCTGGGCTGGCGTCGTCGGAGAGGACGGTGTCGAGGTACAGCGCGTGGCGGCGGTGAATCTTTCGGACAAGTCTTTTATTCAGATCACCCCGGCAAGTCTTCACGTCTACGAGTTCAGCTGGGCGCCGGATTCAAAGCAACTCACGTACGTGGCCGCCGCGCCTCCCGGGGAGAACAACTGGTGGGTCGCCAAGTTGTACACGCAGAAGATCGGGGGCGGAGAGCCAGAATCTATCCTGGACACAACCACAATAGCCGGCTCCCTGCACAATCTGCAGATCGCGGTTCCGCGCTGGTCTCCAGATGGGAAGCAGATCGCCTTTATAGGCGGCCTGATGAGCGACCAAGGATCGACCGGAGGGGACGTCTATCTCATTCCCGCTACCGGCGGAGAACCCAAGGACATCACACCGAACCGTGCCGCATCGGTGGCTTTTGTGCACTGGTTATCTCTCAGTGAACTCGGCTTGAGCGAGCACGTGGGCGGCTCAAGCCACATCACTGCAATCGATGTGAACACCGGCACCGATGATCCGAAGATGAACATGAGCTTCGATGAATCTATCGGTTCTGGAATGTCGGTAATGAGCCTCTCTGTCTCCCACAACGGCAAAGACATCGCCCTCATTCGCAGCTCATATGAGCACCCGCCCGAGGTATGGGCAGGCCCGCTTACGCACCTTAAGCAAATTACCCATCTCAACGACTCGATCAAGCCCCTCTGGGGTAAGACCGAGAATGTGGAATGGACCAACGAAGGATTCCATGTCCAGGGCTGGCTGCTTTATCCAGTGAACTACGATCCGTCCAAACGATACCCCTTGATTGTGAGCGTTCACGGCGGCCCGTCTTCCGCAGTTACTCCTCGATGGCCGGGCCTTGGTTATGGCGGAGTTCCGTTCTCCGCGCTGGGCTATTTCGTCTTCATGCCAAACCCGAGAGGCAGTTTTGGGCAGGGAGAGAAGTTCACCCAAGCCAATGTCAAGGACTTTGGATATGGCGATCTTCGCGACATTGAGGCCGGGATGGATAGCATCGAAGCCCGCCTGCCCATCGACAAGGAACGCGAGGGCCTGACTGGTTGGAGCTATGGTGGTTTTATGACCATGTTCGCGGTTACGCAAACGACGCGTTTCCACGCCGCTGTAGCGGGTGCCGGCATCAGCGACTGGAAGAGCTACTACGGAGAAAACTCTATCGACCAGTGGATGATTCCCTTCTTTGGCGCCAGCGTTTACGACGATCCGGCCATATACGCCAAGAGCTCCGCAATCGACTTCATCAAAAAAGTCAAAACACCCACCTTGGTCGTCGTTGGAGATCGTGATGGCGAATGTCCGGCCCCACAAAGTTTTGAGTTCTGGCATGCGCTGCGAGCGGAGGGTGTGAAGACCCAGCTGGTTGTGTATCCAAATGAAGGGCATGCCTTCCGATCTCCGGAACATCGCCGGGATGTTCTGGAACGCGCCCTTAACTGGTTCGAAACCCAGATGCCAAGCCACTAATAGAGAAAGTCAACCCACAATTGCGACCTGGAACACTCTGGTACGTCCAAAAATCCAGGTCGCCTATTTGCTCTCTGAGACTTCGCCTTTATACACTGAAGCCTCGGGAATTCAGCATATGCGGTGAAACCGTTCAGCTTGCGTTCCGGGTTGAACGGGGAGGTTCAATGCGTCGGTTTGTCACTCTAGCAGTTCTGTTTCTCTTTACGATTCCATTCGGCATCTCGATTTCTGGTTGCTCGAAGGGGTCTTCCGTGGTCTTTTGTAACGGCGGTGATACCGGCCCCATCATAGGACAGGTGAGCACCATAACCCTGACTCCAAAGATTTATGGAGTCTCCCTGAATCAGGGGCAGATTGGCCAGGTTGCTACTCCACAGGCTACTGACTGTAAGGGCACGGCGGTCTCCGTCTCGTCCTACACCTACGGCGTCTTCGATGCCAACGGTCAGCAGAACAATACCATCCTCCAGATCGCAGACGTTGTTCCCTCCGGAACGAACGCCGGCAAGCTGTGCGCCGGCAATTGGAATCGTAATACCGGCGGCGGAATTCCTGATTACACGACCTGCAATGTGACAGGAAAGGCCGGCGAAGTCTACGTAGTCGCGACGGGTGGAGGCGCGACCAGCAACCCTCTGCCGATCTTCATCCACCCGAAGGTGACCAGCGTGGTCCTTGGCAATCCAACGACCGCCTGCGCTGCCACCGATAGCGCCGTCGAAGGGGCAGACCAGTCTTCCAACTGCTGTCAGCTCTCGAAGCAGGCCACCGTCACGGCTCCCGCCTATGACGGGACGACATGCATCTCTCAAGGACAGAGCCGACAGCTCGTGGGGCGTGCCTACGACGCTACCGGGGCGAATATCACCTGCCAGGTCGGCCATCTGAATTTCGCTGCACAGGCGACTTCGGTTGCCACCATCGACGAGAATGGTGTCGCGACGGCACAACAACCCGGCTCCACCGTAATCAGCGCCGACCTGACCCAGGCAGGATCCAGCGCGGGCTTCTTTTCAACCTGCCCTCCTGTCTCCATCAGTCTCACCGTTCCCAGCTCCAGCGGTGGAGTGACCAGCGCGGTCGTCAATCAGAACACTCCGCAGCCGCTTTCCGCAGTCGCTGTCGACAAGAATGGAACGACGCTCACCGGCCTCACGCTGAACTACGTTTCGACTACTCCGATCACCATTCCCGCATCTAGTTCTGGTTCCATAACGCCTGCTTTCCCAGGGGCCGCCGGCATTAGCGCGATCTGCCAGCCTCCGACCTGCAATCCTTCCCCGAACAACCAGATTGGCCTCTTCGGAAACGGAAAACCGGTCACGTCGAATCCAGTCGGCATCACAACCCCGGGTGCCAACAGTACCCAGCTTTTGATCGGCAGCACGCAGTCCCGTTATATTCTTCCGGTCGACTTCACGAATCCGGCCCTAGGAACATCGGTGCGGCTTCCCTACGCTCCAAACTCGATGGTGATGTCGAATGACGGTAGCTCGATTTAT
>NZ_JAEDXW010000026.1:0-62649 GCF_036877565.1 Edaphobacter sp. HDX4 | reverse complement strand
GAATCGACAATGTTCCCGTCAGGCATAAAAAACCCTTTCAGACGAATTCGTCATGATGTGAGTCAACCTTCGTGCGGTATCGCTAGCCCCGTATCGGCGAACCTCTCTGCCCGTTTGCGATCGCGCAACCTCGATTAGGCTTCCGAGAAGCGGCTTCCCTATCAGATCCGAAAGATACTCTGAGCAAGCTCGCAGAATCTTTGAACTGCCGGCAGGCCATTTCCTTTTGCGACAATCATTCCAATTTCTGAGGGAGGGATGCGGTCGGCGACGGGGCACACTGTGATCTTCGCGAATCTTTGTCTCGTGGCCGATTCCGGCATGAGTGCAACACCCATGCCAGAATCCACGAGAGAGATGAGAGTCGGCATCTCGCTGGCTGTCTGAACAATATTCGGGACGGCGCCGGCGCGGCTCAGTAACCCGAGCAGAAAATCATGAAAGCCGGAAGCATCCGGCCGGTCGTACATCAGGAAGCGTTCGCCGTCCAGTTTGCGCAACCTTATCTCCTTTTGCGTTGCTAACGCATGATTTGCAGGAAGAACAACGACCAGTGGTTCGCGATGGACAACAGTCACATCGATTCCCTTGTTGCTTTCGATCGGAAGACGCAGGAATCCGACATCCAAGGTCCTGTTATGAATCATCCCGATCTGGTCATTAGTGAGAATGTTTCGCAGCGAGAAATCTACCGATGGGTAAAGTTTGCGGAAGCGACGTATGAGATTCGGAACGATCTCATGACCAGCCGTCGAGACGAAACCTACGCGTATCCGGCCGAGTTCTCCAGCGGTAGTCCACCGTGCTTTTTGACTCGCAACTTCTAATTGTTCGAGAGCAGTCACGACCTCGTCGCGAAAGATTCGTCCGGCCTCTGTCAGTGCGGTGCCCTGTCGGCCGCGCTCCAGAAGTTTTACCTCCAGTTCCTCTTCGAGAGATTTGATCTGCAAGCTCAAAGCCGGCTGGCTAAGGTGAAGCAGCTTCGCACTGCGACCGAAGTGAAGTGTTTCTGCGACAGAAAGAAACGTTCGGATCTGACGTAGTTCCATAAAGCCTCTTCATAAACGCTGCTAATCATGCTCATAAAAACATACAACGATTCTAATCACCGTGACAAAGCTCTAATCGATAGGGAAGGACAGAAGGAGCGTATGGAATGAATGAACAGACACAGCCGCGACGGACCTCTTGGACGACGCGCCGGGACGAGAAGGCGCGTCGGATGCAGATCGTGAGGCCATGGATGACCGGTCCCGTCCTGCCGACTGCGAAAACGGTCGAGGCGCTCGAATCCGTCATCGCCAGCGGCGACCGTCTCGTCCTGGAAGGAGATAACCAGAAGCAAGCCGACTTTCTCTCACGTTCCCTCGTAAAGGTCGATGCCAAGAGAATTCACGATCTCCACCTCATCATCTCCAGTATCAGTCGCCCCGAGCACCTCACGCTGTTTGAGTTTGGAATCGCGAAGAAGGTCGACTTTGCCTTCGCAGGTCCGCAGAGTCTCCGTGTCGCACAGTTGCTCGAAGATGGCGTACTGGAGATCGGCGCCATTCACACCTATGTCGAGTTATACGCTCGACTCCTGGTTGATTTAGTCCCCAATGTTGTTCTCGTGTGCGCCGAACAGGCAGACCATGAGGGCAATCTGTTCACAGGTCCCAACACTGAAGATACCCCGGTGATTGTTGAGGCTGCCGCCTTCCATGACGCGATTGTGATCGTGCAAGTCAACAAGATCGTCGACATATTGCCAAGGGTCGACATCCCCGGTTCCTGGGTCGATATCGTTGTCGAGGCCGACATGCCATACGCGGTCGAACCTCTCTTTACTCGCGATCCCCGCCACATTGGCGATCTGCAGATCCTGACCGGGATGATGGTCATCCGCGGCATCTATGAGAGGCATCAGGTCCAGTCACTCAATCACGGAATTGGTTTCGACACGGCCGCCATTGAACTTCTTCTCCCGACCTATGGAGAGTCTCTCGGCCTTCGCGGAAAAATCTGCAAACACTTTGCGCTGAATCCGCACCCCACACTGATTCCGGCTATCGAGAGCGGATGGGTTCAGAGCGTTCACTCGTTCGGAAGCGAAGTCGGAATGGATGAATACATCCGTGCTCGCCCCGACATCTTCTTCACTGGCCGGGATGGCAGCCTGCGGTCCAACCGTGTTCTTTGTCAGCTTGCTGGTCAGTACGCCGTGGATGCCTTTATTGGAGCAACGCTTCAGATGGACGGGGATGCCAATTCCTCTACGGTAACGACCGGACGGCTTGCAGGCTTCGGAGGTGCGCCGAACATGGGACATAATCCGCATGGACGCCGCCATTCATCACCGGCTTGGCTCGACCTCAAGACCAGTGCTGACCCGACCCTCCCGGGCCGCAAGTTGGTGGTTCAGACGCTTGAAACCTTTGCCAAAGGTGGCGAGCCGGCCTTCGTCGAAACTCTGGATGCAGTCGAAGTTGGCAAGAAGGCTGGCATGCCGATTGCACCCATCATGATCTATGGCCAGGACGTTAGCCATGTTGTGACGGAAGAAGGGATTGCTTATCTGTACAAAACCGAAGGCGTTGAAGAGCGCCGCCGGGCTTTGGCTGCGGTAGCCGGTGTCAGTCCAGTCGGCCTTAAGGCAAAGTCCAATGAGACAGCCGAACTTCGTCGTCGCGGCATCGTCGCGTTCCCAGAGGACATCGGAGTCTACCGTCTTCAAGCGAAGCGATCTCTGCTTGCGGCTCGGAGCATGGAAGACCTAGTTGCATGGTCTGGCGGCCTTTATCAGCCGCCGGCCAAGTTCAGGAGCTGGTAATGGCACAGCTAAGACCAATCGCGAAATCGTCTCAGCAACTCAATGCTCTGGGCCGGTCTGAGTGGCTTTCAGAACTCGCCTGGCAGTCGTTGATTGCTGAAGCGGAGCTCAAACCTAAACCGGGCCTGGTTGACGGTCGAGGGTCAGGATCTCATTCGGATCTCTCCCTCGATCTGATGAGGAGATCTGCGGACGCGATTGCCCCATACTTTACTCGCATGGCTCTGGCATCCGCCGAAGCTCAGATGGATACCAGCCTGCGTGCAGTGGTTGGCAGTATTGGTAGAGAAGCCGAAACGGCGATGCTTCGCGCGACTTCAGGCAGCAATGCGCACAAAGGTGCAATCTGGGTTCTGGGACTACTGGTTTGTGCTGCAAGTCTGAGCCAGGGTTCCCTTCCGGAATTTGTAGCCGAGGCTGCAGGATATCTCGCGCGTCTTCCCGATCGTGCAAGACCGCAGGCAGTATCTCACGGAGATGTCGTCCTTGAAAGATATAGGGCTACCGGCGCTCGCGGCGAAGCCTACGTGAATTTTCCGCACGTCGTCAAGATTGGGCTTCCTGCACTCAAGGCAGCTCGCAAAAGCGGCCGAACAGAGCGCGACAGTCGGGTTGCCGCTCTGCTTGCGATCATGTCACATCTCGATGACACCTGTGTTCTCTATCGAGGGGGGCCTGAGGCACAAAGAATCGTGCACGAAGGTGCCGCTCGTGTCATCAAGGTTGGCGGCCCGGGAAGCCCAAAGGGAAATGCAGCATTGATCGCACTCGGGCAAGAGTTTGTCAGTCAGCGCATCTCTCCCGGCGGCAGCGCGGATCTTCTCGCGGCCACACTCTTTCTGGACGCTCTCGAACGCGGCCTCGAACGAGTGGAACAGGACAACAATCCAGTGGAGGAAAACGATGGAGAAAATTGAGTTCAACTATCCCGAGGCAAAACGCCTCATCACCAAGAGAGCGCACGTTGGTGTAGTGGGCTCAGGTGACATGGAGGTCCTTCTCGAACCGAATAGTCAGGAGGGAGCCCGTGTCTTCATCACGACCAGCGTCAACGGCTTCGGCGATGCATGGAAGGCGGTCTTCGATCGTTTCTTCTCGAAGTTCGGTGGGGCGGTCCGTATCTACATTAACGATGCCGGCGCAACACCCGGCAGTGTGTTGCTTCGTCTAGAACAGGCAGTGGAGGTGATTGAGCAATGAACGCGCCAACTCTCATTCCCGATTTCGTCAATCGCAGGAGCTTTATCGAGCTGGACGCTCGTGCCCGTGCTCAGAGCCTCTTCGATGAAGGTACTTGGAAGGAGCTCGTCGGTCCCTTCGATCGCATCGAGTCTCCGTGGCTCGCTAAGCAAGGCATCGCTCCACAATCTGATGATGGCTGCATCGTGATCAAGGGAAAAATCGGCGGATCTCCAGCAGTCGCCATTGCATTTGAAGGAGCCTTCCAGGGTGGCAGCGTCGGCGAGGTATCCGGCGCCAAAATGACGGCTGCCCTGGATCTCGCCACGAAGGATTCCGAGGCAGGAAAACCGACAGCTGCAGTTCTTCTACTCGAAACAGGCGGTGTGCGCCTTCAGGAAGCGAACCTTGGTTTGGCAGCGGTCGCCGAGATTATCTCTTCAGCTCTCGCCCTTCGTCGGCATGCCCCGGTGATCACAATCGTTGCAGGCACTGTCGGCTGTTTCGGAGGCATGTCTCTTGTAGCCGGCGTATCCAGCTACACAATCATGACGCGCGAGGCCCGGCTTGGATTGAACGGTCCCGAGGTGATTGAGCAGGAGTCCGGTATCGATGAGTTTAACGCCTCCGATCGAGCGCTCATCTGGGCAATTCATGGTGGGGAACAACGCGTCGGCATGGGACTCGCTGATTCGCTCGTCGAAGATGATGCCGAGAAGATAGCCGCGGCCGTGCGTGATTGTGTCCACAAAGGCCTACCGGAAAAGCACCGGAGCGAGCAGGTGGAACTTTATCGCGCTCGTATAGCGGCGCTTGATACGTCCAGCCAGATCGATCCTGCAATATTGCGGCAACAGTGGGCTAGCCCCAAAGGAGGTGGGCGATGAAAGAACAAGTTGGATTGCGCGGCAAAGCGTGGTTTAAAGTCCTGACCGGAAGTGATACTCCAAATAGCGGTGACCCGCACTCTGTGCTGGCCACGATTGCGGCTGCTGGAAATGAGTCAGCCCTTTTCCTCAGCCTTGTACCTGACAAGAACAGCCGTTTTCCTTGTGTCCGCGAGGGGCAGGTTGGACTCGAAGAAGCATTCGCTCTCGCAACCCACGTTCGAGCGGTTATCTCCGAAGATCGAGATAGGCCTCGTGAAGCGAAGCGTCCCATCATCGCAATCGTTGACGTCAAGAGCCAGGCTTACGGGCGTCGTGAGGAGACGGCCGGTATCTTCTTCGCGGCGGCTTCGTCGGCAGATGCATACGCATCGGCAAGGATGGCGGGACATCCCGTTATTTCGTTGGTAGCCGGCCACGCATTCAGTGGCGGATTTCTCACTCACGGCTACCAGGCCAATCGCATTCTGGCGTTCGATGATGCTGGGATTACGATCCATGCAATGCATAAAGAGGCGGCAGCCAGGATTACGAGAAGATCCGTTGCGGAACTCGAAAAACTGGGACACGAGATCGCTCCCATGTCGTATGACGTCCGGGACTATGCGAAACTCGGTCTCCTGTTCAAGCTGTTGCATGCCGACGACCCACAACACCCGACCTCGAATGAGGTTGCCGAAGTGAGGAAAGCAATCACGGAAGCGATTGCCGATGCACGTAAAGGCAAGCTCGATCTGAGCAACAGGTGGGAGTCAGACGCCGCAAAAAAAACCCGGAAAGGCACCCTTGCGGTGCGAGCTGCTCTTGAAGCGCAGTGGTTCAACGACTGAGAGGCCGGGAATGACTCTGATTCTTCTCAATGCGTTGCTCCCGATCTTCGTCGGCCTGCTTTTGGGATACATAGCAGGCCGGCGCGGAGCCATGGATAACCTGAATGTTCGAAATCTAATCGTGCTCGTGATGGACTTCGCCATCCCATGTGCGCTGTTTTCCACGATCAGCAGCACATCCTGGCCTGTGCTTCGAGAAGAATCGGAATCCGCAGTGATGATCGCCGTGGTATTTGCGGCCTTGTATGCTGCCAGCTATATCTGGGCGAGAAAAAGTCTCAAAATGTCTATCTCTGATGCTTCTGTACTTGCACTGACCGTGGGTTTTCCAAATTCTGCGGCCGTAGCTTTGCCGTTGCTAACCACCGCGTATGGCCCCAGTTCAAGGGTTACAGCGGCCCTCTCAATCGCAGTCGGAGCTATCACGATCTCCCCTTTCACCATTGCGTTGCTCGAGTCCGACAAACTGTCCGATGGAAAGGGCACCTCTATTCAAGCGGTTATGATCAAATTTCTTCAGGCATTCACTCGTCCTGTAGTGTGGGCCCCCATGTTGGCTTTGGCGAGTGTCTACTTCGGTTTACATCTGCCATCCTATCTTGATCGGTCGTTAGCGATTCTCGGAAGCGCAGCATCAGGATCGGCTTTGATCCTTACCGGGGTTGTTGTCTCCTCCCAGACATTTAGCTTTGACGGGAAAGTCGCCTGGACAACCGCTGCAATCGTCCTGATTCAGCCCTTGTTTGCTCTTGGCATTACTGAGCTCTTTCATATGAGTCACGCTGAAATCCGTGACATCACTCTCATCAGCGCGATACCGGGTGGGTTCTTCGGTCTCGTTTTCGGAAAGAGCTTCAATTCAACTCCTGAAACCGCCAGCTCAGCGCTGATTGCTTCGTATTGCGTAGGGGCATTTTCTATTGCTGGCTGGATGCTCGTATTCACGAAGTATTTTTGAGGGAATCCAATGGTCGGCACCCTGCATGTCCACGATCTCATTCTCCTGCGAACAGAGTCGGCGGTCATCTCAACTCAAAGGGATCCAGCGTGCCCATACCTCAATCCAAACCGGCGTCCTTGGGTAGTTGTGCGGAGAAGCCGCATCTCAGATGGATTGATCCCCGTGGGGGTGCGTGGGTCGCAGAGGCACGAACGCTGCGCCGGATTCACAAGATTGAGTGAAGTAATGGAGACTCGGCGGCCAGATCAGCTACGGCTGCTGCTCGCAGAGGATTCACGCCGGGCACTACAGGCGTTCCGCACCTTGTCCTATCTCGAAAGCCGCCTCGCGGGACTGGATATGAGCTGGGGTCCTGGCGGGAGTGTGGGTTATGAACTGGCCTCGGGAATACCGGCTGTCCGCGCAGGCAGTGATTTAGACTTCATACTTTTCGCGCCCAGAAAACTCGAGATTACAGAAGCACAGGATTTGTGGCGAATGATCAGCAGTGCTACGGGAAAGGTCGATGCAGTGGTAGAGACACCCTTCTGCGGGTTTTCTTTAGAGGAATTCGCGACAACCTCGCGTCGTAATATTCTGCTTCGCACGAGTGTCGGCCGCATTCTCGGCTCCAATCCTTGGAATCTCTCGAACGGCGAGGATAGCTAAAGTGAATACTGCATTTTTGTTCCCGGGACAAGGAGCACAGAGACCTGGAATGCTTCATGAACTCGTTGATGATCCCGCTGTCGACTTGACGCTCGAGGAGATCAGCGACATATTGAAATCCGATGTTCGTCTGTTGGACTCACCTGGGGCATTGAATTCCACAGTATCGGTTCAACTGGCTCTTCTAACTTCCGGAGTCGCTACGGCTAGAGCTTTGCAGAGACGTGGCGTTATTTGTTGTGCAGTTGCAGGTTTATCTGTGGGCGCCTTCGCAGCAGCCGTCGTTGCCGAGGCGATCACGTTGAAGGATGCGGTCATTCTGGTTTGTTCCCGCGCAGAGAAAATGGAAAAGCTATATCCAGTCGGATACGGATTGGCTGCCATCGTCGGTCTCAACGAGCGACAGATTACGGCTATTGTTGACTCACTACACACGGCCACGACTCCGGTATTCGTAGGAAATATTAACGCACCGAGGCAGATCGTCATTGCAGGTTCCATAGAAGGGATGCAGAAGGTTTTGGAAGAGGCGTGCCGGCACGGTGCCAGAAAGGCTGAACTCCTGCACGTTTCAGTTCCATCCCATTGTCCTCTGCTTGCATCCGTTGCTGACTCACTTCGGCTCCAGCTAAATTCTATGCAGCTAAAGGCGCCAAAATATCCTTACATTGCGAATGTGAATGCACGAGCGGTGCGCTCCGCGTCTGCAGTAGCAACGGATCTGGCGGACAACATCGCCCATGGAGTTCGCTGGCGTGATGCGACGATTGTCGCGGAGGAATTGGGCTGTAACCTCTTCCTTGAAATGCCGCCGGGCCACGCCTTGACGGACCTGGCGAAAGAAAACGTGCCTGGCGTTACCGCTTCTGTCGTCACAACGGATCTTTTCAGACACGTATTGCGACTCGCCGCTGCGTAAAGTCCGAGATGTAGGACCTGGCTTTCCACCCACCCTGGATGATTGGTACGGGACTGTGGGCTTCTGTTTATCAATCCTGTCGAGCCACCCGATGTGCGAGAGCAGGCTCTGATCCGCGACCCAGCCCCTCGAGCTGGTCACGTTCTCAAACAATTTTCCCTACGGAGGAAATGCTGGAATGTGCCCGTTGCTGTCGTTCGGCCTCTGTGGCAACATGAATCGCGTGTAGCGAGAATCTCTTTCTGCTCTAAAAGCCGAAAACCGCCTGGAGTTACGGGCGGGAACAATACGGGAACAACCTGGGGAGGAAACTATCCCACACGATCCTAAATGGCTGCTGTTCTAACGTCTTTCCTATCAACCGCGTCCGCTGATTCTAAGCCACTTAGGTCCATTGATAGGGGCCCTGAAAAGGCCGGCGTCGGCGGTTCGATCCCGTCTCTGGCCACCACAAAATCAATACTTACAAACCCTACAATCAGCGATTACGTTCCGAAACGTTCCAAGTGCGCGGGGATTAGCTGAATCAGGCGTGTTGCGTCTGCGACCGCAGCGATAGGGAGGCCGGATACATCGTGCAGCGCGTGCGCGAGCAGGACCCCGGCGGGAGTCTTCGTGCCTTGCGGGGTGGAGGACGGCCTCTGCCGGTAGATGAAACTGTTCAGGGGGATCTCAATCAATGCGGCCATACAGCCACGGCGGCGAAGTCGGAGCACCTCGGTTCGTTGAGGCATGGATGCTAGCACCGGGATCGCGAGGTTGGGAGAGAGCTACAATGAGATCTCCATACGGACCGTCACGCCATAGGAGAACTTAATCGTGGCTAATTCCAATCCTGAGCAGCCCGAGGCAATCCGAATCCACGATTTCAGTAATTCAGATGCAAGAGAGAGCGTTTGAGTCGCTCAGCACGCCTCGGTTTCGCCGCGATAGTCGACAAGTGGGGTCTCTCCTCTGAACAAGCGGATCAACTACTCGGAAAAAGGCTGACAGAGACAGGAGTCGACACCTTGAGCCAGGATGGGCTCATGAGAATTTCCTACGTTATGGGAATCTATAAAGCATTGAATATTCTTCTTCCCGATCATGTGGCGGATACCTGGATAACAAAACCAAACAGAGATCCCTTATTCGGCGATCAGTCTCCTCTGAGTTATATCTTCAAGACCGGACTGTTCGGTCTTGAGCAGACCAAGAGTCTTCTGGATGCGGCGTGTCAAGGGCGCGCTAAATAGCGTTACTCGACAGCGTTATTCACAAACCAGCGTTGCTGAGGCCGGACGGCGATATTGATGGCGAGAAGCATCGCGCCCGTTCTATCTATATAGATGTAGAGCAAAGTTGCTGGACCGGTTCCCTGGGTATGAGACAGGAGATCAATCAAGGTCGGCAGGGTGGAAAGGGTTCGGCAAGACTGCTCCTACCCCATTTGGCAAAAAGCTGTATCGGGTTCTTCGACACCATTAGGGTGCTGGCCTGGTTTTACGGCCGCCCTTGACAGGCGGCGCGTACTGGACCTCGCTGTTTTTCCGGACTTTTGGCCCATTCTTCACCAAAAGTGAGGAAGAGCCCAAAAAAAACTTGCCAAACGCAGACCTTCCACAATGGAGTTCGATGAACTACAGCCAGCTCTTTTTTGTCCCCGCAATGCCAAGCCAGCCTTACCCCATCCGCTCCCAATCGACGACGACCGGCGCATTGGGCCATGCCGTGAGGGTGCGGCCTTTGATTTCATAAACCGAGGTCGGGGGTTCAAATCCCTCACCCGGCACCAGACAACCCTCTGTTTAACCAAGGATTTTTCCATAATCCTTGGCCGCCACCAAGGATTATGTCGCCCAAATCCTTGGGAAAATCTGCAACCACCGTGCAACCAAAAAAATTTCACCCTCTGTTGGCCCGGCCGGTCGCCGTGAACTGATGCCCTTGTTCTACCGCATTCCAGTGGCCGCCCCGCGGGCTGTGCGAATCGGGATGGAGCACTAGGGCATTTACTCATAAATCGACCGTGTTGAATACGGGCACTTTCAATGTCCGGTTTGCACCCGACAACGACCGATAAGCGGGTATTGCGGAAGGTCCGAGTTGGGCCAGTAGGCGACATCAAGCGCGCCGATTATCGGCGGACTTTCGACAAAAAAGCCTTGATGTGAGGGATCACCACATCGCTACGGAGTAGCGCACCGATGTGATCGCTTTCGGGCAAAGTGAAAAATGTCGCGTTCGGAAGCTCGGACACACATTCCTTCACTTTGGCCAAGCGCGGATCAAGCTCTCCCACGAAAAGGAGACAAGGCATTGTCATGGACGGCAGGACGTCAGCGTTGGACTCCCGATCTTGAGTCAACGCCCGCAACGCCTTGAGATCGTTGGCCAGAAGACGTGACCGCATTGTTGGCGTGATGCGACTGCCGAAGACCTGATCCACCATCGTTGGAACCGCTTCAGGACTGCGGGGCATATAGTCACGAAACGGCTGCATATCTTCCGCGTATGGATGTGCGGCGCCAAGAATGAACGAATTGAAGCGGTGTGGCGCATGTTTCGCGAGTCCAAACCCGATCCAGCCACCCAACGAATAACCGAAATAGTCTGCTTCCCGAATGCTCAAATCATCCAGCACAGCCAAGACGTCCGAGGTACGATGAGCGAGGCCATAAGCGGCGGGATCGTGAGGCTTGTCGCTTTCGCCATGTCCTCTTGAATCCAGAAGGATCAAGTGATGGTCCTCCTTCAGGGCGTCAACGTATCCAACATCAGCCCAATCGGCGCCGCTTCCGAATGTTCCGTGATGAAGAACGAGGGCGGACCCGCTGCCAACTGTTTCGTAATGAATACGTACACCTTGATTGTTGACGAATGGCAATGCCGCCATCCCGGCACCCACTTCTGAAGTGAATGACCAGGTTTCGACTTTCGAGCCCTCCAGTAGGAGGAGTGGTCGTTAGCGGCCATTTAGGTTCATGACGAAAAGCCTTCAGGCACCAGTGGATGACTTAATGGACGGGAGAGAGCGCTGTGTCTTCTATGCCCGCTATAGCAACCCGCGCCAGCGGCGAGCGTCCATTGAAGACCAGAATCGCAACTGCCAGGAAGCGGCAGACGAAAAGGGCTGGCGGCGCCTGCCGGAATATGATCCCGCTGACGAGGCGAAAACCGGGGTCACTCTATTGGATCGTAGTGGAATCCAGGAGTTGGTTGCCGTTGCCAATCAAAAGCCGCGGCCTTTTGACATTATCCTGATCGACGACACATCACGCCTGGGAAGGAATGTAGGCGATGTCTGCAAGCTGGTCGACAAGTTCGACTATGCGGGCGTGAAACTCTATTTCGTAACCGATGAACTAATGTCAGGGAACGAATCCTTTCGGGAGGCATTCATCGCCAAGGCGTCCGCCGACGAACAGTTCTCCAGGAAGCTGGGCAAGCGCGTGCGCCGAGGTCGAATCGGACGATTTAACGCCGGGTACAATCCCGGCGGAATCTGCTTTGGGTACCGCAACGTAAAGGAATTCGATTACACGAAGAAGGGGCCCTACGGTGAACCTGGCCTGAAGGGCATGAAAGAGGTTATCGATACCGAAGAAAGCCAGGTTGTACTTCGGATGTTCCATGCCGCCGACGAAGGTAAGAGCGACCGGGAGATTTGCCTGATGCTAAAGGAGCTTGGCATCAGTCCTCCGCAGCCGACCCACAAGAGGGCACAGCCGTCCTGGTCGAAAGGCGCGGTCCGTACTATCCTGACCAATCAGCGGTACCTTGGGATTCGAGTTTATGGGAAAACGAAGGAAATCCGTAATCCTGATACCGGGAAGAAAGAGCGGATTGATCTCCCACAAAGCGAATGGCGGATTGGCGAAAGAAATCTGGACCTCCAGATCGTTCCAGATGACCTGTTCGAGCGTGTCCAAGAAATGCGAAAGCATAAATCCGGCGATATCGGCGTGCAGCAGCTGGGAGGCATGACTCGTACTGAGGCAAGCCGGAAGTACCTGTTCAGCGGACTGCTGAGATGTGGATTGTGCGGAGGGAAACTAAATGTCAGGACGACCAAACCGACGCGCTATGGGTGTGTCGAGTATTCGGAGGCGGGGCTTGTGTACGAACAGCTCCACCATCTCCCAGGAGTTACTAGAGCGGCAATTCATCTATGCGCTGAGTCAGAAACTCCGCGATGAATCCCTTCGTGACGATCTGATACAGATGGTGTTTGAGCAGATTCGATCGGCAAAGAACGAACGCATGGAAGCAGAATTGTCCGCCGGACAACGACGCAAGGACCTGGAATCGAGCCGCGCGACACAGGCTAGGTATAAGGAGAACCTGGTCAAGGCCGTGCGAGAGAGCGGCGGTTCGAGGGCCCTGTATGAGGATCTGGAACTGGTGGAAAGGTCCATTGAGCGAATTGACGAGAAACTGGCAGAACTGAATCGCCCGCCATTGCCAGAAGTGAAGTTCGAGGAGGTAAGGGACTTTGTCAACGGCCAGATGGACACGCTGGAACAGTTGTTACTCGGCTCCGCCCAAGCTCTGAAGATGGATTTCCAGAAGCGGATTGAGAAGATTGTGATAACCCCAGATGCTGACGAGCGCGGCCAGTTCTTCCGGATCACGGGCGACGTGGGACTTTTTGTTTCGTCTGCAGGTGTAGTGCAGACCAATCAAGTAGACTCGATTGGTCTGCACTACAAGATTCCCGTATCTTGCGCTATGGCAGTTCAGCGCCGGACATGGTCGGTTCTCACGGTAGCTTAAAGCAGGACATTTTAAGGTGCCTGCAAAAGATCGACTACGGGATCTCTCAAGTCCTAAGCTTGGAATCGATCAAGGTGGAATGCGAGGCGTTCGGTCGCGCAAGTGTGCAGTTTCTAGCCAACACCCACTCCACCCTGACCTAGGTAAGCGCCTCAACGACCTCGCGATGGCGGATGTCCAGCGTGCAGGGCTCGGCCAGCTGCGCAGTTATGCGTGCTGGTTTCCTTGATCATGTCATCTTCCCGGATAGCGCTGTCGCACAGCAGACACCACCCAATGTTGTCCTCGGTGGAGTTTGCCCATCGGAGCATCATTTCGTCGATGTCAGAGGGAATCTCCATTCGAAGACCATCATTGTGCGCTTCGACGGCGAGTCCATATGGATGTACAGGGCAGGCGCGTAACGCGCGATAGGACACTGGCTGTGATCTTCGGCCTCCAGTTGAATATCGCAGATACATACGCAATCTTTGGACTCACACACCCATTTGTGTCCGGCTACCTCACAGTAATGCTTGTGACTCATACTTTCCTTTCGGTGTCGATCTGGAGATGCAGACTTAGGTACCTTAACGGTGCCGGAGCCCATTCGCCGCACACTTCCTCGAGTTTCATTGGCAATCTGGCTGTTGATCATCCCTACGCAGGTGACGGAACAAAGCTGAAATTCTTGCCATCCGATATTGAAAATCTGGTACCTGACCTACCTCGACTTGCACGTCAGCGGATTGCGCCAAGTTCTCTAAATAGTCGAGAAATTCCTTGCGGTAGATCGAATTGTGCTGTGTAGTATTGGCCTCGTGCATGACAAAGGTACTTGTTGAACGTTTTCGACCGCAGAGCGCTGGCCACAATTTGTCCATGATGGATTCCAGATGCGAGCGAAGTCTTCCAGCGAGTCATACATAACCTCGTCATCCTCGAAGTAGAGCCCACCCCTCAACGGGCTGATTGCCTTTGATGAGAGAGAAACAAGCGCTGGTGGAGATTCTGCGCCTTCGCCGCCCAATGAGAACAGCGAGCGATGACCACGAGGGGATTGAGAAGCCATGTGGAATCTGGATTTGAGTAACCTATGAGAACGAAAGCGTGAGGGTATTCCTCCGGATCTGGAAAGGTTGTGGTTTGCACCATGAGTCCGAATTCATACCCCATGTAGCTGAATCCCGTACCCATAAGTCTGAATTCTGTACCCATATAGCTGAACTCAACTGTGGCCTTTCGAAGACCACCTCGAAGGGCCACAACTTTCAACGTCTTCGAACCAACTTCAATGAGTGCATTGCCCTGAATTCGCATTTGAGAATGAGGGCAGTTATCCGAGATGCCCGTTTGCCGTCGATATGGATTGCTTCCGGATTGACCGCAATCGGCGTGGGATGTGCCGAATCCGTACTGTCCCGACGCTTATCTCCACCGCGAGACTGACTTTTGAGACACGCCAAGCCTTCGCACTCAAATTCAACTTTTGGGCTCTGAGGTAGCGAGGTTATCAATATGACCAATCTCAGTGATCAATGTGACTCCGGATATTTTGTTCTGCTTGAAACGCTTAGCAGACGCTCTGATTTCAGCGGAGTAGGGACGTGTGGCAAAACTTACCGATGGCGATACATCCTGTACCGTCGCCAAATGCAGCGAAAGCCACCGTTTCGCTAGATCGGAACGGGCGGACGTTGCACACGGAACCTTCTCTGAGTACCATTCCGACGTTTCGACGTGGCCCATTTCTAAAATCTTGTTCCAGGAGGGGTACCAATGAAAAATATAGCAACCCATGGCACTGTTGCTCAATCTCGGTGTCGCAGGCATCTACGCTCAACAGAAGCCGGTAAACATCAGGTTTTCGGGAAGTAATGTGGCCACTACGATCAATCTACAGAACGGCACAGTTACCGACGAAGAGATTCTCGCCGGTACTGGTACGCTAGGGCCATTCACCTATCGTGAACTACACGCTGACACACTTTCTTCTCCTCCCCAGCCTCCCATCAGTTGCTCTGGCCCAACGCAGATTTATTTTCTAACTGTGACCGGTGGGGGCGTATTTCGCTTCCAGGATGGAAGTCTATTGACGGTCACGCTCAAGGAAGGGACCGGGAGCGGCTGCGTGGATCTCACGGCTGGGCTGGCCCACCTTGTTGGGATTTATCAGGTCACAGGTGGAACCGGCCGTTTCAAGGGTGCGTCCGGCACCCTGACGCGCACGTCGACGATAGCCCCGGTGTTGTTCGACGCCGCTGGCAATCCCGCGCTTCTAACGAATAAGGGGAAGTTTGAAGGAACAGTTTTCGGAGTGGCCGAAGAGGAGGAACGCAACGACGAGCGTCAATAGGAAAAGGCATACGCAAATGCTCGGGCTCGTTGTGCTCTTGAGTGCAGCGAGTCCATGCACGCCCAGGGCGTCTCCCAAATTGCAAGGGGGAGTTTCACCAACCAGAAATGGTAGTCTGCCGCACCTATGGCGGGGGTGGCATTAATTATTCTTTCGATACAGCTCATTACACCTGCGGTAGCGGGTTTGGGGGTTACCTATTCAACTGGGCGCTGCGTGACATGCGCCATAGACCTTACACACTAGTTCCGAGCGAGCGCACCTCTGAATCGTGCGTGCGACACCAGCGGCTGTAGTTTCACGTGTCCGCGAAGTCGGCATATCGAATAAGTGATTTTTCGCCTGAACTCAATAAGTGCATCATCGCCAATGCGCGTTTCCACCCGTCGCAGTTCTGGAAACGCGGTTTGGCCTGTTATCAACAAGCCGGCGGTCGCATTACCAGGGATCGGTAAGGACGAGGCAATCTCCAGTTAGAGACCGGTCTTCTGAATACTCGAGCTTAGTTCTATGTTCGTCCTGGAGCGTAGTGTCGGATGCTGTTGATCATTTCCGCCATCCCAGGCTGCTCGCTTCTTCGGAGCTAAGGTACAGGAGGTAGAGAAAACCCTCTGAACTTTCTATGTGGCTCAGAACATCACGGACATCGGAGCCGTGAGGGAGCAGAGCGTTGATTGTTTCAATCAGCTCGCATTCGTCCACAAAGGTATATTTTTGAGTTTTCGAATGACCGGAATTGCCGACCGTCCAGAGACGAATGTCAGCTATATAGCGGCAGGTGAGACTATCTTGCTCGTGCATGCAGTACAGATGAACAAGGTAGCGTCGTTTGCGAGGCTCTGAATTGAGTTTCTCTTTCGATCGACTCATAGGTAGACCGTACTGGGGCGCAGGGCGCGGGCTATGCGGCGAAGTATGAAGCGGTTATAGCGCTGCGCCAATATGCACGGCAGATTGGCAGCGACAGCGTAGGTGGTCACCACCAAACGCGCCCATGGTGGGTTCCACAGAAAGAACAGGGGAAGACATACGAGCATGCACCAATGCGCGATTTCGGCGCGACGGGTCTCGATAAGGAAGTATGAAATGCAAGCAAGATTGCGACTGAGAAGCTTCTTCTTAGCATGCCCACCCAGCCAGGGTGCTCCATCCGGGAGAAGAGACTTCCACTTGCGAATGGCGAACCAGTCCCGATACATATTCCCCTCTCGTTCCCAGGAGCGAGGCGTGGTGAGCCATGTATCGCATGCGAATGCTTGTGAGGGGACGCGGAGAACGGCGAAACCGATGGTCATGTGGATGACGGGCCATCCGAGGACGTTCGCCGCCCAAATCAAGGCAGTCATACTTCACGCCCACGCCAGACTGTTTTGCGATCGAACAAGCGCCGCGCAGCGGAACGAGCGAACACTGCACAGTAGTATGCGAGAGGCAACGGATACAGCAAGCAAGCGATAAGCCAATAACTGCCGAGCTGGCGCGCAATCCAGAGGAGCTGCACGCTGAACAGGAGATAGACGACAGCCAGGCTGAGACGGCCGTAGTCATGGGGAGCGACCAAGAGCAGCACTGTGGAACAGAGGACGGATATCCATATGATCGCGGACGCGAGAACCATGCCGCCTGAGACTGCGGCTCCGTGTATAAAGGCTTTTGTCCAGCTATCGGACATCTGTCTAAGGCCCTCTGGAAACATTCGCATATGAAGACTGCCGTATCCACCCATACAGAGGATGCGGCCCCCCGCAGAGCGGAAGAGCTGGGCAAGATTCAAGTTCTCAAGGACAAAGCCGCGGACGGCAGCGTGACCGCCAGCAGCGAGGTAGGTTTCTTTGGCAACAAGAAGAGACTGACCAAAGAGTCGCGGCTCCGAGACGAAGCCAAACCCACCGGCGCCGGCAGCCATGAGGATATTAAAGAAGAGAGACAACTGTTCGTACGCGTCGCTCATGGCATGGTACGGCAGCAGTGAGAGCGCCAATTTCCGATCCCGTTCGCGAAGCCAGCGTGCAACGATACGGTCCAGTCCTCCTTTGACGAAGAAAGTGTCCGCATCCATAAAAAGCAAAGTATCCCCAACTGCGAGCTGGGCTCCTTGATGACATGCCCAAGCCTTACCCGTCCACCCGGCTTCCAGCGGGAACGAGGTAGCAACGGTTGCGCCGAGACTCTGTGCAAGCAGCGCGGTGTTATCGATGGAGCCATCGTCCACAACCAGGATCTCTGCTGGTCGTAGTACAGACTCCGAGATCGATCGCAGAAGTCGAGGAAGATTCTCTTCTTCGTTGCGTGCGGGGATGATGATGGAGAGACGAACCGTCCCTTGTGGTTGAGATAGCTCGCAGGCGGGAATCCTCCGGATCAGCAGGAAGCCGGCGGGGAGACCGACTGCGCAGAGAAGCGCTGGCAGGATCATGGCCTTCCTTTGGCCGCCTGCTCGACAATCATCCGAGCGACGTGTTGCCCGCTAAGCGTGACCATGGGCATCCCCGCTCCTGGGTTGACGCTGCCACCGACGAAGAACAGGTTGTGAAAACGAGAGCTTTGCTTTGGCGCTTTGAACGCGAAGTTCCTGCGGCGATCACAGGCGACGCCGTAAATAGATCCTCGATTGGAGGCATAGCGTGCCTCAATATCGAATGGCGTCCAGAAATCTTCGACGATGATGTGCTTCCGAAGATCCGTCAGGCCCATACGCTCGAGTTTGTCGAGGCAGACTTCCTTGAGAGCTATGTAATCTTCTGGGCTGTAGGGATTCTGTGGATCGATGGGTGGAATGTGCGGCAGAATCTTGATGTTGTCGCAGCCGGACGGCGCCTGCGATGGATCGGTGCGAGTGGGAGCAACGAGGTAGATCGTAGGATCGTCCGGTAACTTCTTGTCACGAAAGACGCGACGGAAGTGCTCGTGCAGGTTAGCCGAGTAGAAGAAGTTATGATGAGCGAGTTGCGGATAGACCCGATCCAGTCCAAGATGCAGAACGATACCGGAGCACGACGGCTCGAAGCGACGCAACTTCTTCATAACCGAATTGGGTGAGCGCAGGAGTCGCTGCATCGCTGGAATGACTTCCATGTTGGACACGACGTAATCGGCCGGTAAGGTGCGAAGATCACCGCTACTGTCGCGAACCTGGACGCCGGTGACGGTGCTAGCAGAACGATCGATCTCTAGAACTTCGTGTTCGAGACAAAGGGTGACTCCGGTCTCTTCAAGACGCCTGCGGAATGCGTGTCCGAGCTGATAGAGACCGCCAGCAACATACCAAAGGCCGAAATCCATCTGGATAGTCGGCATCAGGTTCATGAAAGCAGGTGAATCAAGGGCGCTCGATCCGACATACTTGATGAAGTATTCAAAGATATCGCGAAGATAGCGATTGCTCAGACGCTTGTAGATACTGCCTGACATGGAACGCAGATAGTCGAGGTCGCGCGCTTCCTTCCAGCCATAAAAACGGAAGAACTGCAACAAGGTATCGAGGCCGTGGCGGAGATAACCGGCTTCAACGATGTCGTATTGGCGCCGAGAGTAAGCGAGGAAGTCTTTGTACTCACCAAAGACCTCCGGGCCGAAACGGTCAAGCTCCGAACGCATTCGTTCGGGTTTTTCCCATAGATCGACAACGACACCGTCTTCGAAGAAGTTGCGCCACTGCGGATCGACACGTTGGAGATTGATGTAGTCTTCGAGCTTCTTGCCGTCCCCTTCGAAGATGGGACGGAAAATATCAGGAAGCGTAACGATCGAAGGTCCGAGATCGAAGCTAAATCCTTTGGTTTGCAGCTGATTAAGCTTGCCGCCGACCTGGGCATTCTTCTCGAGGATTGTCACCTTGAAACCGCGGCGCGCGAGCATGATGGCCGCTGACATGCCGCCAAGCCCGGCTCCAATGACGATGACGCGTTTGTTCTTTTCCGAATCGCTCATAAAGTGTGCACCAGGTTTATCGCGATGGTTTGAGCGGTATCTCCAAGGTGGAACGAGCACTCCTCGAAATGTGGGGGACCGAAACGAGACGACGGATTGTTGGAGGCCCCGACGGGCTCCCGCGGGATTCCGATCAGATTGTGATCGAGCTTGTGATTGCTGTTGAGGTCTTCATAAATGCTGACTGCATAGGTTGCAGTCGGCAGTTCGGGTTCGATGTGTAGCTCCGTCGATCCAGGAGGGATCGGAACAAAGCCATGGCGGAGCGCCTTATTCCGGTCGCCCGGAAATCCGGAAGGCGATGCGAAGACGAGATAAGCCAACTCGCCGTGTGCCTTTTGCGTCAGTCGAACATTGATAGAAAGATGGGTTTCGGCGTCGATTGTGCGGCGAAGGTGCCTGGGAGAATTGTGCTGAGCAGAAGCGGTAGAAGCATGCGGCTAAGACGCCCCAAGCGACCGGTAGCTGTATGTCGGAATCGGATTAGGCTGGCGAGTTGACGCCTGGTACGGCTTTGGAATGGGAACCAGTTGATCTCGCGAGTGCGTCGATGGCTGGCGAGCAGAAGAGTCCTTACACACGAGAAGGCACGTAAGCCTTCGGGGCCGTGATAGCGCCCGTGTCCGCTATCGCGGTTCCCGCCAAATCCGGCATAGGGATTTGCAGCAATCCGAATGACGTCGTTGACACTGCAGCTCCCAGCAGAAAGCCGCGAGGCTATGCGCCGAGCGCGCTTCTGGTTGGCGGTCCAGATGCTGCTGCTGAGAGCGAAGCGGCTTGCATTCGCAAGTGAAAGCGCTTCCGCCTCATCGTGGAAACAACCTACACACAGCACGGGACCGAAGGACTCTTCGGTAAGGAGACGAGCGTCAGAGGGAACGTCAGTAAGAAGCGTCGGCTCATGTCCGATCGCGGCGCGATCTGGTGGCCAGTGCAGGGTGGCTCCACGGGCGAGTGCGTCTTCAATCTGCTCGCGAAGATCTGATTGGGCATTCTGCGATAACGGACTGAGGTCTGCATCTGCATCCGTGTCGACGCGAAGCTTCGCGACGCGCTGCTTGAGACGAAGAAGGAATTCGCCATAGATGGAAGCTTCGATATAGGTACGCTTCACGGCGACGCACACGCGTCCGCTATTGGAGAAGGCGCCATAGACGATGCCTTCAACTGTCCGATCCATATTGCAGTCCGCAAAAACGAGGCCAGCGTCTTTGCCGCCCAATTCAAGAATTGTAGGGATGAGGAGCTTTGCCGCGTGTTGTGAGATCTGCTTCCCATGACGACTGCTGCCGGTGAAAAAGATGAAGTCTGGCCGAGCATTGATGAGTGCTGTCGATTGTTCCGGATCATCACACAAGACCTGGACGGTATCGACCGGAAGATTCGCTCTTGCGCAGAGCCGCGCTATGAGAGCAGCGGTTTGGGGTATAAGCTCGGAGCACTTGAGCACTACCGCGTTGCCAGCGGCGAGAGCAGTGATGAGGGGAACTACCGATAGTTGGAAAGGATAATTCGATGGGCCGAAGATCAGGGCTACGCCGTGTGGCTCGAAGTAGCTTTCGAAGCGCGCACCGCGGAAGAGAAAGAACGGCTTGCTGACTCGATGCGGACGCAAGACGCGCGCGGCATAGGATTCACAGTAGCGCAGATGTTCGAGTGTAACAAGCACATCTCCCGAAAGAGCATCCAGCAGCGGCTTAGAGGTCTCACGCGCGATCGTATCTGCGATGAGTTCGCAATGAACGGCAATCTCGCGGCGCAAGTCGCCCAGGACGGCAGCCCGGCGAGAGACGTGGAGCCCCGCCCATGCAGTTTGTGCGGCGCGCGCGCGCGCAAGAATTTGGAGTGGGGTAGCTTCAGTCATACGAGAGCCGGCTCCAGCGGTTTTACTGTGGGATACGGGACCGCATATTGCTGGCAGATAAGGTTGGCGGAGATACGTGCTGACTCAAAGATGGTGGGCAATCCGCTTCCGGGATGTGTGCCGCCGCCTACTAGATAACAATGGGAAAACTCTTCAAACCTGTTGTGAGGGCGCAGATAGAGCATCTGGTCCCAGCTATGCGACATGTTGAAGGTGGCGCCCAAAAAGACGGAGTGCTGTTTCTCCCAATCCTCAGGCGTAATAATCAGTTCACGTTGGATATGCGGCGTGACATCACCATAAGGAGTACGTTCACGCAGAATGCGTAGTATGTAGTCACGACATTGGTGCTTGTATTCACCCCAATTGATGCCACTGGTGTTGTTGGATACCGGAGCCAAAATGTATAGCGCAGAGTGACCGGCGGGTGCACTGGACGGGTCTGTTTTACCCGAGTTCCGGACGTAAAGCGACATGTCTTCCGAGGTTGCGCGGCCCTGCGTGATGTCTTCAATGTTCCTCTTGTAATTGTTAGCGAAAACGATCGTGTGGTGCTCGACATCGTACTCGCGATCGAGGCCGAGGTACATCATGAACGTTGAGCACGAGAACTTCCGCTTGCGAAGATTAGTCGGATTATGGCGACGAAGGTCCTTCTCATCGAAGAGCATGCTCATGGCGTGCCCGAAGTCCGCATTGATTACGACATCATCGCAGAAGATCTTTTCGCCACTCGCAAGCTGGACCCCGCAGGCGCGGCGGCCCTCGTGAAGGATGCGAGCAACCGGCGTGGAGGTGTGGATCTCAGCACCTTCTTCGCGAGCGATTTCGGCAAAGGCGTGGCTGATCCGGCAGAGCCCACCCATCACGTGATACACGCCATGAGCGTGCTCTGTGTAGGGAATCATAGTGAATAGACCGGGGCAATCCCATGGCGACATCCCAAGATATTTCGATTGGAACGTAAACGCTAAGCGGAGCTCTTCCGAGCGGAAATAATCGGCGAGCACGTTATGCAACGAACGTCCTGCGGCGATATGGGGCGCGGCCGCGAAGAGCGTTGGACTGATGAGACTGGCGAGCGTTCCGTAGGGTTGCTGCAGGCAAGGATAGAGCTTTTCAAAGCGACGACTCTCGCGCTTGCAGAAGCGGTCAAAGCCAGCGCTCTCTCCGGGGAAATGCTTCTCAATCTCCGCCTTCATCGCATCAGGATTAGAGCGCGCCAGCATCGTCTTATCCGGAAAATTCAACGAATACATCGGATCGAGCCGGTGGAACTTCAGGTAGTCGCTCGAGCGGCGCCCTCCTTCAATAAAGAGCTCATCGAGTAGGAATTTCATCATTAGGAACGTCGGCCCAAGATCAAAGCTATATTCACCAAGGCGGAGCTCTGCATTTCGGCCTCCGATGACATCCTGCTTTTCGAATACTTGGACCCGGAAGCCGCGCTTCGCAAGAAGCATCGCAGTGGCGAGTCCGCCAGGTCCGGCGCCTACGATTGCAATGTGTTTCGTTCTACCGTTGAAATTGAAGCTCATACCTCAACCTTAGGAGTTTCAGGTGAGGTGAAGACCAGTATTGAAGCCTCCCAGTGCAATCATTTGCTTCACAAGCAAAGAAGTGAGCTTCGTTTGATTTTCCGTAAAACGTGGCAATTCGGTGAGTGGAGCACACCGTCTATGCTGCGGGGGTGTGCCTTTCTACATGGAAGATGCCGTCGTGATCACGATCGCGGTGCAGGGCCTTTTGACCAGACTGAGATAGGTATGTTTCTGCAGTGAATCGAAGTAGACCGAATCTCCGGCAGAGAGCTGGAAGGTATCGACGCCGATCGTCATCTCGAGTTTCCCCTCTATGAGGTACAACAACTCCACGCCCGGATGAAAATGCGGCGTAGGTTTCCCCTCGGGGAGGGGATGAAAATGCGCCAGGTAGCCATTCAGCTTCCGCTCATTAGCACGGAAGTCGAGGCTTTCGAAAGACCACGAGATAGAGGTTGCTTTCGGATCGGATGGAAAAACCTTGCGTTCATCCCGCCGTGAGATCGCCACGACGTGACGCTTCCGTGGATCAGAAAAAAAATAGTCGAGACCAACCCCGAAGACCAATGCAATGCGCGTTAGCGTCGGCAAAGTTGGTATCAGGCGGCCATTCTCAAGGCGCGACAGCATAGCTGGGGAGAATCCAGTGTGCTCGGCGAGCTGCGTAAGGCCCATACTGCGACGCAGACGGAGTGTGCGAAGCTTATCGGCAATTGCATACGGCCGGATCGATTCGGCCACTACGGCAGAGTCGGTAGCCTTTGAAGTATGTTTCTTCGGTTTCAGCGGGCGAGATGTTTGTTTCATACGCCACCGAGAGATTGAGTTGTAAAGCGCATTTTACTGGGAATTAATTTTATTTGCAGCATAGTCAACGATGTAGCGGTAACGATTATTGAAGACGAACTAACATGCACAATCAGTTGGTAGAGAAGAGCGTTTCTTCGTCGCCCATTACGTGCCCTGAGTGACAAATCGCCAATGCACTCATTGAGCACCGGAGACGTTTCTACGTTGCTTTAGCGGTTCATTCCTAAATCGAAAAAATCCATTTTCGCGTTAGAACACGTACGCGGTACGCGTGCCATCTAATACCCCCCGATTGGACAGCAGCGAACAGCCTACTCCCCTCCAAACTTGCCGGACATAAAGTATGACGGGAGGAACAAACCAGAGAGAAACCCTGTGGCAAAAAAGTATGCTAGTACACCTGCTGCAATCAGTTTCCCTTGACTGCGGTCGGAAGCGAACGCGGGGCCCAGTGAATTACAGACTCCCGTCAACCACGGAACTATGCCTTGTGCTTTTGCGAGTGCGAACCCCGTTAGAACTTTCCCCAGCGTCGACGCCGATTCGGCCAATAGATTCTTGTTCTGGATGGGAGCTTGCACGGCACCGGACTTCGTAGGATCATTCTAAATTGACATTTGCTGGGCAACTCCAGATGGATATCCGAACAAAAGTCCGAAAAAACCGCCTGTCAAGAGACTTGCGCCCGCAATAAAGAACGGAGTTCCCCAGCTTCGTATGGGCATGCGATCATCTCCGATCGCAAAATGATGGAGCGACCGCTCGGTCTGCGCCCCATACCGGCAACAGTCAGATCGAGCGTCGCCCGCCAGGCACCCGCCCTTCGCATGAGCGACACATCGACACATCCATACATCCGTGGCAAATGAGTAGCAGAATTTGGATGTTGCGAGCGACGTGCGCCGTCTCAAATCAGGGGCGGAACCTGGGGCGAGATTGGAATTTCCAGCACCGTAGGTTTCGACTTTGTCCAAGCCTCTGTTGCAGCTTTTTTAATGGCGTCAAGATTGTCGAGCCGTGCAGCATCGCAGCCGTAGCCCTTTGCGAGGGAAACAATGTCAATACCGGGGAGGTCGAAACCAGGGACCCCCGGTGCGTCTTCTAATACCGCAAACGATTTGAGAATGCAGTATTCCTCATTGTTCAAAACGACAATCGGAATGGGCAGATTCAGCTGCGCGGCCGTCCAAATGGATTGAACCGGATATTGGAACGAGCCGTCGCCGACGACCATAATCACGGGGCGGTTGCGCCCTGTATCACGCTCGGCCAGCGCGATGCCCACAGACGCTGGGAGATTCCAGCCGAGTCCTCCACTCGCGAAGGTGTAGAAGGTGTCGGGCTCGGTGATCGGCCATTCTGCGTGGAGATCGGCAAGGTTCGACGGGCTCTCCTCAACCAAAACAGTATTGGCCGGCCGGACTTCGTTCAGCGCATGGAACACTTGCGCAGCGGTCAGGCGGCCGTCATTCGATACCTTCGTTGCACCGGATGCGTGGGGGCGGTGCGATGCGCGACCGTTTCCCGTTCCCTGAAGGTCTTCCGTTTGTAATCTCCGAGCAACTCTTTGAGCGCGATCAGAGACAGGGCCGGATCCCCGAGCAAGCTATCACCAACCGGGGCTCTTGCAGTCTCTGCAGCATCATCGGAGATATGCAGCAGCCGCAGTCCCGTTGGTAAGTACGCGCCGGGTACGTAAGGATAGTAGCGGAAAACGGGAGCGCCGATTACCAATGCTACGTCGTGGCCTTCGAGTTTCTTGCTGAGCGGTCCGATGGCGAATGGTAATCCGCCGGAGTAGAGCGGATGTTTTTCCGGAAAGGGCGCGCGCTCGGAAGCGGGCGCAGCCCAGACAGGCGCGCCGATCGCCTCGGCAAAGGCGACCGCCTCACTCCAGCCGTTCCCTCGCGCGATGGCTGCGCCATAGATAAGCACGGGCGACGACGCTTCCGACAAGGCTTTCGCAAACTCGCCCAAACGGGCGTGATCGGGCGCAAAACGTTGACTCACCGCCCTCACCACCGCCGGCCCGTCGCACGGCTTTTCCCAATCATCGAGCGGGAGCGAAAGAAACACGGGGCCTGAAGGCGGCTGAAGGGCCGTGGCAATCGCACGCATGAATGCGGCGGGTATATCTTCTGCTCGCACGGGCTCATAGGCCCATTTCACCCAGGGGACGCGGGAGCATCGTGGCTTCGACGTTGGTGAGCCAAGGTTCCATCAACAGCATCTCGCGTGTTTGCTGGGCGGCAGTAACGATAAGTGGCGTCTTGTTCTGAAACGCCGTGAGGAGGTTCCCCATCGCATTCCCCAATCCCGCTCCGGTGTGGATGTTCACCAAAGCTGGCCGGCGCCTGGCCTGAGCAAAGCCGTCGGCCATCCCGATAACGGACGCCTCATGGAGGCCGAGCACATACCGGAAGTCTGAGGGGAAATTTTTGAGGAAGGTCTCCTCCGTCGAGCCGACATTGCCGAAAATCGTCGTCAGGCCGAACTCGCGAAGCAATTGATACGTAACGTCTCGGACAGTCTTCATGGTTTGTTCCTCTCAACTTTGATCGTGAATTTAGGTGGGAGTAACTTCAGGAGTTCTGGATCCAAACAGTCTGCGCATTCACGAAGGCATGTGGACCAAAGCTCGAGAGTTCGCGGCCGTAACCGCTCTTCTTTACGCCGCCGACCGGCACACGAGGATCTGATGCACTCACACCATTGATGAACACGCCTCCCGTATACATCTCGCGAGCCATCCTGCGGGCGAGCTCGACATTGCGTGTCCAGATATTGCCGCTCAAGCCGAACTCGCTTGCGTTTGCTGCTTTGACTGCCGCACCGGCATCCGGCGCTCGCATGATGGCCGCGACAGGGCCAAATGTTTCCTCGTCAAAGGCGCGCATTCCAGGCTTCACCTGACTGAGCACAGTGGGTGTGTAAAAAGCCCCCTTGCCCGGAACAGGTTTCCCGCCGCACAGCAGAACCGCACCCGCCGAAACGCTATCTTGCACTTGCTTGTGCAGCGTATCGCGCAAGTCGGTGCGCGCCACGGGCCCCATCTGCGTGGCCTCATTCGTTGGGTCACCAACCTTTATCGTTTGCGCTGCTTCGACGAATTGCTCCTCGAAAGCATCAGCGATATTCTCCGTCAAGATGAAGCGCTTTGCCGCCAGGCAGATTTGGCCGGCGTTGGTAAAGCGACCTTTGAATTCCCGCCGCAACAGCTCTCGGAATGTCGGCGTCATCAAGCACAATGAAGGCGTCCGAACCGCCGAGTTCCATCACTGTTTTCTTGATGACTTTACCGGCTTCAGAAGCGACAGCGGAGCCAGCCCTGACGCTTCCAGTTAGTGAAGCACCCTGAACGCGACCGTCATTGATAACGTTGACTATGTCCTCCCTTTTGAGGATCAAATTCTGGAGTACTCCTTCCGGATATCCGGCTTCGAGCATTACGCGTTCCAGTTCGAGTGAACTCCGCTGGGTGTTCCGTGAGTGTTTGACGAGAATCACGTTACCGGCTAACAGAGTCGGAATGCCCATCCGCGTCGTCTGCCACAGCGGGAATTCCACGGCATAATGCCCAGGATGAGGCCAAGCGGATGAAAGGAGACATAAGCTTCGACCCCGCCTGTTGGAGCAGGAGTGTTCGCCAATATCTGAGGACCGTGCTCGGCATACCAGTCCGCTTCCCAAGCGCACTTTTCGACTTCGGCTTCGGCCTCGGATAGAATCTTCCCCATCTCCCTGGTAACGACGTCGGCGAGTTGAGCTTTGTTCCTCCGCAGCACAGTCGCAAGATTGGACAACAGCTTTGCTCTCTCGAATATCGGGAGGCGGCTGTACGACCTGAAGGCCTTATCACCTCGAGCTATGACGGCTTCCGTCTCTTGTGAAGTAAAGTAAGCAAACTCTTCCATCTGCTCGTCGGTTGTCGGGTTAATAGTGACGAAGTGAGACAAACTCATTTGCCCTCCAAATCGAGCGCTAGGCACATCCCCTCGCGATAGGCTATTGGTTTCCTTCCGAACGCCTTCCTCTTTCAACCTAGTGATTGCATCCATCGCTTCTCCTCTTTGTCCCTTCGTTACGCCGGTCGATCAGTGTGGTGCGCGCCGAGGCGTTGCGGAGGGCCCTGGCCGCGGCCAGTCCCCCGAAACCGCCACCGACGATGATCACGTGCGGGCGGGGCGACATTGGACAATGCCGTCGTTGGTCTTGTTTTTCATCGCGATACCTGGAGCTGTTCTGTCTCCAGGCTGGCGACAGGGGGATATTGAGGAGCCCACTGGCTCCTCTGTACGCGCTCGCGCAGCTCTTCCGGCGTGGTCTTTGGTGCAACGCCCCCCTGCTGTGCAGCCAGGCCAATGGCGAAGGCCATCTCGGCCGTCACTCTTCTGACGTCATTCAGGACAGGCAGTAGCGGGGCGGAAGGATTGTGCAGGGCCGGAGAATTCTCAGCCAGCGCATGTGCAGCGGCCAGCAACATGCGATCCGTAACGCGGAGCGCGCGCGAGGCGACGACGCCGAGCCCAACCGCGGGGAAGATATAAACGTTGTTGCATTGCGAGATCGCAATCTCCGCGTTGCCGTACTTGACCGGAGCGAAGGGAGAACCGGTTGCGACCAGCGCCTTTCCATTCGTCCACTGGATGAGATCTTCCGCTGCGGCTTCCGCATGGCTTGTGGGATTGGACAACGGGAAGATGATCGGGCGACCCACTTTGCGGGCCATCTCGCGGACGATCGGCTCAGTGAATGCGCCAAACACGGTAGAGAGCCCCACCAGCACAGTGGCATCGATCTGCCCAATCACATCTGCCAAGCCGATATTTCCGTTGAAGGTCTTCGGCCAGCCCGCAACCGACTCCGCGTCCTGGGCGTAGACTGCCTGTTCCGGGCTCAGGTCGGTCCGCTTGCTGTGCAACAGACGTCTTTATCGACGATCCAGAATTGCCGGCGTGCCTGCTCATCGGAGATGCCTGCCTCGATGGCCGCCCCCCGCAGATAATCGGCCACGCCGATACTCGCAGAACCCGCGCCTAGGAAGACAAACTTCTGGTCTTTCAGGTTTCCGCCCGAAACGCGCAGCGCACTTAATATCGCGCCCAGCGCAACGGATGCGGTCCCCTGAATATCGTCGTTGAAGGTGAGCAAGTCGTTGCTGTAGCGCTCGAGAATGGGCCGGGCATGTGGGGTCGCAAAATCCTCCCACTGCAGGCACGTCCGCGGCAACTCCTGCTTGACGGCCTCGACAAACTGCTCGATGAAGTCATCGTATTCTTTGCCGGTGACGCGCTCGTGCCGCCAGCCCAGGTATTCGGGATCGTTCAGCAACTCCTTATTGTTAGTTCCCACATCTAGAACGATCGGCAGCGTGCGCGCAGGATGGATTCCGCCGAGCAGCGTATAGAGTGATAATTTGCCGATCGGAATTCCCAGACCGCCGACGCCCTGATCTCCGATTCCCAGGATGCGCTCTCCATCCGTCACGACGATCACGTCGACATCCTTGTTGGCACGGCTGCGCAGAATCGCCGGAATCTGATGACGCAGGGGATACGAGATGAACAGGCCGCGAGGCCGACGGTAAATCTTGCTGAAGAGTTGGCATCCCTGAGCTACCGTAGGCGTATACACGAGCGGCAGCATCTCTGTGATGTGATCGAGAAGTAACCTGTAATACAGCACCTCGTTCGTGTCCTGAAGCTGGCGCAGATAGATGTGCTTCTCAAGGTCATCCGACTTGCGGATGAATGCCTCGTACGCCCGCCCAACCTGCTCATCGAGAGTCTCGATACGAGGCGGCAGAAGTCCATGCAGATGCAGACTGGTTCGTTCCTCGTAACTGAATGCAGTTCCCTTGTTGAGAGTCGGCGTAGCAATCAGCGCGATACCCCAAGTTCCCTTCGTGAGATTGACTTCCTTGCTTGACATGAGTTTTGATCCTTCCTCTCGATCCATCGTTAGTTGAGCGATCCGGGATGCATGATTTCCATCAGCTTGTGGTTGTCGCGGTAATCGACAGGAACACCGATCACCACCGGCCCCTGCATCTCCAGTGCCTTCTTGATCGAGGGTGTGATCTCTTCCGGGGTTTGAATCATCATGCCGTGCGCGCCGCATGCTCTTGCGATCCCGGCAACATCGATCGGGCCAAACTCCACAGCGGCTTCGCGTCCGTACTTCGCCACCTGCTGGAACCGGACCATGTCATAGGCGCCATCCATCCACACCAGATGAACGAGGTTGCAGTTGAGCCTGACCGCAGTTTCCAGTTCCATCGACGAGAACATGAATCCGCCGTCGCCGGAAATCGAGATCACCTTCTCGCTCGGTCGCACCAGCGACGCCGCAATCGCCCAAGGCAGGCCTACGCCCATCGTCTGTTGTCCATTAGTGATCAGCACCTGCCGCGAACGGAAGCTGTACAGATAGCGGGCGAGCCAGATGTGGAATGAGCCCATATCCAGGCAGACGGTCATGTCGTCGCTCATCAGCCCCTGCAATTCATGCACGAACCGCATGGGGTGAATCGGCGTGCCGTTCATCAGCCGGGCGCGCCCAGCGAATATGCCCCGCTCCATCGCGATTTCGCTCAGGATCTCGAGATTGCCGCCCTGCACGATCGGGTTCACCCGCTCGGTGAGGCGCACAAGGGTGGCCGGGACATTTCCGATCAACTCCACTTCCGGTTTGTAGTGCTTGTCCGCATCAGGACGGACCACGTCGATGTGGATGATGCGGCCGCTCCTTTCCTTGTTCCACAGAACCGCGTCGTATTCGATCGGATCGTAGCCCACCGTAATCACCAGGTCCGCAACATGGAGGAGCCTATCTCCGGGCTGATTGTGAAAGAGGCCGACGCGTCCGCCGAATTGCGAGAAGAGATCCTGCGAGACGACGCCTGCGGCCTGATACGTATTCACGACAGGCAGGCCTGTCTTCTTGAGGAAGACCCGGACTGCATCGGCTGTTTCCACCTGACTGGCCAGCATCCCGAGCAGCACAACCGGGTTCTTCGCCCTGTTGATAGCCGCTGCGGCCAAATCGATATAGAGCGCATCGGCGGCTCCCAGCTGGTCCGGCATCACCGGCGTGAGCACGTCTCCGCTTGCGCTGGCCGCCATGATGTCCATTGGCAGGCTGATGAAAGAAGCTCCAGGGCGGCCTGATTCCGCGGCGCGAAACGCCTCCGCCACCACTTCGGAGATGGCATCACCCGAGTTCACTTCGGCGCTGTACTTGGTGACGGGCTTCATGATCGATACCGTGTCCATGGCCTGGTGAACGCGTTTCAGGCGATTGGCCACCGTGGTTGCGCCGCCCAGCGCTACAACCGGATCACCCTCAGAGGTCGCGGTTGCCAGTCCTGTCACAAGGTTCGAGCAGCCAGGCCCGGAAGTGCCGATGCAGACACCCGCCCTCCCCGTCATGCGTCCGATTCCGGCAGCAATGAAGGCCGCGTTCTGCTCATGCCGGCATAAGACGGTCTTGATCTTCGAGTCCACTAGCGTGTCGAATACCCTATCGATCTTCGCGCCCGGGATGCCGAAGATGTACTCGACTCCTTGTGCTTCGAGATTCTTCACCAGCAGTTCCGATCCGGATTGAGTCGCTGCCGCCTGTTCGTTCTGTGGGGTCTTGCTTAATACGTTGCTCATGATTACTTCACCTTTTCCGGATGGTAGCTCTCAGCCTTTTCCAAGTCCTCGGACGGGTCCCGTGTCAGATCGGCGACGAGAAACGAACTTGTCTCGGGCAGCACCAGGTTGAACTGGGTGCCACGCTGGAGCCGCAGTGTCAGCTCCGCGCCACGGCATTCAAGCAGGTGCCCGCCACCCTTGCAGTCCTCACTCAGAAAGTGCAGGTGATATCCCGGAATGCTGAGTGCCTTGCTGTACTGCGGAGACCAGAAGCCCACCAACGTGCCGTACACATTGCGGTATTCGAAGTCAGGCTGAACTGTGGCCGCGTCAATCAATCTCGTGCCGGGCTTCATGCGGCACAAAGCACGGGTGCGCACGTAATCGAAATATCCGTCGACCCGAAGCGAGAAAAACATGTTCTCAGTTGGCCTGAGCCGATCGAATGCCTCGCTCAGCCTGGCGAAATCTGGACATTGCTTGAGAAGAACCTCTACATCAGGCTGAAATCGAGCGACGGTTGCATAGGGTGTCAGAACATCATCAGCAACCTCGCTCACTGACCCATCGCTGCGCACCTGAAATACGCGACCGTCCACGACCACCATCTCACCGTCCAGGTGTTCAAAGGTGCCGATCCCGAGGTCGCCATACTTGCGCAGCGTGCCAACTTCCAAAGCGCCATCGCAGACGCCCTCAACCAGAGCGCCCGATGTCGATACCTGATAAAGTCTGTCTCTGTTGTTATGGAAGTACTCCGATAGCGCGCTGATAACAATTGCGTCGGGGCTATCGCCTCTCTCGCTGCCGTGAAGCTCCAGAACGCTCCAAAGCTCAGGGGGGAGATTGATATTCAGTTGCGGCATCTCGGATTTTCTCCCTTCAATTTCTCGCCTTACAGAGCAATAGACTCATCGGAGCGAGCACCATGCGGGGTCGTCTTTGCCACCGAGGGGGGGACTTCTTGCGCAATTCTGAAGATTTCCGGAAAAAAAAAGACGGTCCGATGAACCGGACGTCTGGGAGGAGGATTGGCAGGCTATTCAATGCGTCATGATGATGGCGGCTGCGATCGTAACGACTGAAAAGAGGGTGCTCGCCACAATAGTGGCCGTCGCCTCCGTGACGTACTTCTGATAGCGCAGCGCAATGATCGAAGACGTTGTGGCCGCAGGAATTGCGCCCGTCAGGATGAGTTCGCGGGAGTGCGAAATGGCCGCAATCCCGAAAAAAGGAATGACTGCGGCAAACAGGACGGGCTGGGCAATATTCTTGAGCACAGTATTTGTAACCAGTTCCCGGGAAAACGTGAGCTTTGCACCATACAGCATGATTCCAACCACGAATAGGCCCGTCCCGGCAGAGGCATTGCCGACCAGATTTACTGCCTGCAAAACGCCCGCTGGCAAGTGAATGTTGCACAGTTTGAGGGCGCCGCCCAATAAGGGCAGCCACACGATTGGCTCCTTTGCGGAGTGGACAATGCTCTTTTGCAGAAGTTCGAAGGGGCGGGCACTTGTTCCAGCATTCGATCTCAGGCCGACTTCAACCAGGATCAGCGTGACAGGTATCAGTACGAAACTGGAGATCAGGTTTCCGACGATGATCGGAATGAGTCCGCGCGGCCCTTCCAGACTGGTAAGGATCGGCACTCCGGAGAACGCCATGCTCGGAAACGCGCAGAGCAGGCCCTGCAGCGCGCTGGTCGATAGGTCGTTTCGGAAGAGAGACCGCCCTACCAGAACCGCGATGATGTATGTTCCAAGGAATCCCGCCAGCATGCATAGCATGTAGCCAACCGTCGGCATTTGCGAAACGGACATATTGAGGATTGCCGCCAGAAGTGCACAGGGCAGCGCAAATCGCATCACAAACCCGCCGAATGCCTGTGCCTGATCGCGCTTCACATACCCGGCTCGCGCAGCCACCCACCCCAAGGCGGCAGCGAAAATAGCCGGAAAGAGTGCACGAAATAATGTATTGACCATCGGAAAACCTGCGTCCTTTCTCATTGGATCGCTTGGCTGAGATACCAGCTAGGTCGTCCACCTAGATTGGACGGCTCTTCTATTACGCGTTACGGGGGCATTGTTGCGCTGGAGCGGGGGTAATCGTGCTCAATTGCCGAAGACAGAGGTGAGTCTTAAACTCGCAGCCACTACGAAAGCGGATTTCGTCGGCAAGCAGAGGACGAGAGGATACAACTAGAAGGTATATGTAGGCAGGATTAACTGTGCGCTGCACGGAATGCATTGGGTGCAACGCCGACTTCGCGTCGAAACAGGGTTCGGAAATGCTTCGGGTCCGCATATCCCACGCGCACTCCAATTTCAAAGATGCTCATTTGCGAATTGCGCAGCATCTCCTTAGCCCGATCGATCCTGCGCTGAATGACGTACTGATGAGGGGTGACTCCGATCGAAGTCTTGAAAAGACGCGCGAAGTAGTAGGGGCTCATCGCTGCTGTGGAGGCGAGATCGGAAAGATGTATGTCCTGGTGAAGGTGAGCCTCAATGTAGTCAAAGACCTTCCTGATGCGCGATGTAGGGATTCGTCCGCCACCTCGATATACATATGGGCGCACGACTGAGTATTGCTTGGCCAGAAGCATGGCAACGGCATTACCCACCTGCTCTCCGAACAGCCGTCCTGCAGGAGCTCCTTGCTGCAATTCGTCATGGAGCACTTTGAGCAGATACTCAAGACGCGGATCTTTGAAGGACCAGTGTTCTGCGATCTCGACTTTCGCCCCTGGGAATTTCCCCTCTGTCAGGTGTTCAAGATGTCTTTCGTCGAGTTCGAAGAGAATACGGTTGTAGGCTCCGTTCCAGGTGGAGCCGTTGCAACTAGCGGCGCCGTGCAGCGTCAGGGTGCCGGCGTCCACAACAGCATTGTGCCCTCCGAATGCTGATTTCCACTCGAGGCGCAGACTCGCGTTGAGCTGCATGCTGAGGAGGATTGAAGAGTGGCTATGCTTCGGGACCTCGAAGCCGTCTGATACGTGGCGCTCCAGCAGGAAGCCTTCCCACTGCTGGGATGCACTGGAGAGTAGCGGCAGATGCGGAACGAGCGCGAAGTGGCGGCCGCCGCCGTCTACACTGATGCGCCGTGACGGGACGACTTCTTCCGTATCCTCCGTGTTTCTCACATCCGATGCCATAAGTTAATTTTAGATGACGTGGGGGTGGGCAGCGAGCTTTGTGCCAAAATGTCCACTCACGGCCGCGCCCCAGGCCAAGCCTGAAGAGCTAGCTCGCCGATCTTGAGAAGATGCGACCTTGAGGCGCCTGATCGTGCCTGCAAAGACATTCCCATAAGAGTGGTCATGAGAAACGACGCGAGTAGATTTACATCGACGAATGGTGGAAGGTCCTTCTCTCGCTTGGCTCTTGCAAGCCGCTTGCGAAATCCATCCAGCGACTCGGCTCGTCGCCGGCTTACCTCGACCTGCAGTTCTTCGAGTCCTTGCGAGAATGTCGGCAAGGAGAGCGTGAGCATACAACCGCGAGGCTGATCGCCGCGAGTGAGTTCTCGAGCGGCAGTTTCGAATAACCTTCGAAACGAATCCAGAGCTGATCCTCCAACCTCGAGTGTCGTCTTGGTATAGCCACCCCTGCCCGAACGATAGAGATCGAGCGCCTCCAGGAAGAGTTGCCTCTTGTCTCCGAACGTAGAGTAGAGGCTCGATGTGCTAATCCTCATCGCTTTCGCAAGATCGTCGATTCCGGTCTGCTCGAACCCGTGCTCCCAGAAGAGCAGCATAGCCGTCTCAAGTGCGCCATCTCTCTCAAACTTTCTTGGCCGCCCACCGTATCCCACAGTCACCTCCTAGAAGTATTGAAGCACACGTTCCATATCGTCTGGTCCGGCGGCCCGCATCTGCTAAGCTAGGGTTAGTTTTGCAGTGGTCGTTGCAAAACAAATCCCTTTGCGCGATGGAGAAGGCCGTAATGGAACAAAACGCTCGAATCATTCCCACGATCCACCAAGTCCGGACCGGTCCTCGGGGCAACGCACCCGTGGTTCTGATTCATCCACTCGGCCTCGATCTGACTTTCTGGGATCGACAGATCGATTACTTGTGCGACGAGTTTGACCTGGTCTCCTTCGATCTACCGGGAAACGGTCTCAGTTCCGGAGAGGCAGGAGACTGGGAGCTCGAGAGAGTCACGGAAGTTCTCGCTCAGGTAGTCCGAGACCTGGGAACTGCCGACGCGCACCTCGTAGGCATCTCCATCGGGAGCATGATCGCTCAGTCGTTTGCCTTAAGGATGCCCCACGCGACGCGTTCTCTAACCCTGATTGGATCGGCCGCCAGCTTTTCGGTACAGTCCCGCCGTTACCTGAGCGACATCGCCGAGCTTGCATCCTCCGAGGGAATGAGGGCCATCGTGGACGGCTCGATGCCTTATTGGTTTTCAGAGGCTACCCGGGCGCGACGTCCCGACATCCTGGATCGGGCCGCGAAGACGCTCTTGCAGAATGCGCCCCAAATTCACGCGGCTATGTGGCGGATGGTAGCAGCCTTCGATCTGGAGTCCGAGTTGCATAGAATCACGTGTCCCACATTGGTCCTTGTCGGTGACCAGGACGTGAGTACACCTCCCGAATCATCTGCCCGGATCGCCAAACTTATCCCCGGTGCTGAGTTCCACATATTGCCAGGAGGTGCACATATGCTTCCGATAGAGAGTCCCGACTTGGTCAATCAATGCCTTGCCGGCTTTCTTCGAAAGACGAACGCATCTTAAACACCAGAAACAGAAATTTCCTGCACCACAATCGCCGTAGCTGCTGACGGCTTGCTCTTCTCTCAATTGAGAAGGGCTTCAACTTGTGCTTCTATTCCTATAGCGCAGGCCATCGACAAGCAAGTCGACCATCTTTCGCGCGTAAGCAGGTTCCTTTTGGTGTGAAACCCGGCAGAGATTTGCGACCGCGTGTAGGAGCTCCTCTGCATCGATGCCGGAGCGTACCGCCCCTACCGCGATGGCCCGATCCAGCAACATGTTCAATGCCGGAACAAGCTTCGAATTGAAGTGGCCAGGCAAGGCACTGTAGGCCGGGTCGCCGGATTGGAGTGCAGCGGCAAGACCTCGCTTTGTCGCAATGAAGTCCACGTAGCGCTGGATCCAGTGCGCCAAGGCATCGCCAGGCTCATACTTACTGGCGAGCTCCGGCGCCGCATTCGCGCAGGCATTCACCTGCTCCTCGAAGACCGCCTTGATGAGATCGGATCGCTGCGGGAAGTGGCGATAGACCGTTCCAAGCCCAACGTTCGCACTCTCCGCAATTTCACGAACCGGCGCGTCTACTCCAGATTTGCGAAAGACCTCCATCGCTGCGTGAAGCAGCGACTGCATTTTGCGTTGCCCATCGGCGCGCATCGCACGAGGTTTGGCAGCGGGTGTCTCCTTCTCCCCGCGCAGTTTGTCCTTACTTTTCATGAGCACCACTTGTAAGCGGAACACGGTTCCGGTTGTGATGTGGAACATCGTTCCGGCTTCTCCAGCATATCAGCGAGCCGGGCAAACTCGGATCTAAATAACAGCAATGGAGAGTGGCATGTCAGATAAAGTTTGGTTCATCACGGGCGCTTCGCGTGGCTTCGGACGCGTATGGGCGGAAGCAGCACTTAAGCGCGGCGACAAGGTTGCAGCCACAGCTCGTGCGATGGAAAGCATCGCCGATCTTGGCGAGAAGTACGGCTCAAATGTTCTAACGATTGAACTCGACGTAACCCGCGCCGAACAGGCAAAGGCTGCCATCCTGCAGGCCCATGGTCACTTCGGACGTCTCGGCGTTGTCGTCAACAACGCGGGCTATCCTCTCATCGGCACGATTGAGGAAGCGAGCGCAGACGACGTGCGCGCACTCTATGAAACCAACATCTTCGGCACTCTAGCGGTAATTCAGGCGGCTCTTCCATTGCTTCGTACCCAGGGCAGTGGTCACATCCTCGGGGTCTCGAGCACACTTGGCCACGTGACGATGCCGCTGATCGGGTACTACTGTTCTTCAAGTGGGCGTTTGAGGCAATTCACGAAAGCTTAGCCATGGAAGTAGCACCTTTTGGGATCAACGTGACGCTCGTAGAGCCAGGCGCCTACGCGACGGAGTTTGGAGGACCGTCATCGGCTAAGTTCGCCGAGGGGCTTGACGTGTATGCGGACCTGAAAGCACAGGTCTTCGACGGTATGAAGACCATGCAACGAGGGAACCCTAACGCCACTGTCGATGCCATGCTGAAGCTGGTTGACGCAGAGAACCCGCCTCTACGTTTGTTCCTCGGTAGCCACAACCTGCCTTCTGTGAGAGCAGCCTATGACGCCCGGTTGGCGACATGGGAACCATGGCAGGCCGTGGCCGAATCAGCCCAAGGCTGAAAAGATGATCGACCGTGAGAACGTCACGGCAATGCGCTGACCCCCTTCTGCTCTTGCCGTTCCACCTGGAGTGGCAAGAGCGCAAGGCAAATCTCGGAATCGATCGTCACGTTCCAGTCGTTACGATCATAAGGAGCGATATGAAACCACCCACGCGGAGAATGGAGGAAACGTTCAGCCCCCATGTAGCGAGCACCATCCCGAGAACACCGGGTCCAGTTCGCCCGTACCAAAAACTTACTGCGAGCGCAGCCAGAAAGATCGAAGCGAGCGGATCACGCACGCCGAAATGCTGCAGGAGGGACGCAACCGCGGAGGCTCCAGCGACCGATACGATTGCTATCCCATAGCGCGTGACGCCTGAGAATAGTCGAAGGCTGTTTGACAGAGCGACAATTCGCGACATAAGAATACCCCTTCTAAGGCAACAACCTCCCTGCTGGTCCGTCACGGTTGTATGCGCGGGGTGGGAAACTAATGGCTGAATTGGCCAGAGGCCGACCGGCGACAATTGGCGCGATCAGTAAGCGCAGCAACAGATCTCTAGCGCAACACAGAAGCGATCATTTGCTCGCTTGCTTCCAGGAGCCTAGAATTGGAGTAGAACCCCCTTCGTAACAGGCAGATTGCACCATTCACTATGGCAGCTCCGATCATCTGTTCACCCTCGACTCCCGCGAACACCGATGGCCCCAAGATGATCTATGTTTGTTGACCTAAAGGAACGCGCTCTGCAATGCCACGAAATGTGCCCCCGTTTCCTCTAGTCACGTACAAGATCATTTTGTCTCCTTCGATATGTCCGGACATCAGCACCGCTCTTGAAAACAGGCCTCGTGGTCCGGTTGCCGACAGTTTGATAGCGTCCCCGACGCGGTAACCATCACTAATAGTCATTGTCTTTCCGGTGGAAGGTGTGAGTGTGCCTCTCACCAAGGATCCCTTCCCCGTTAGGTCAAGCGTTGAGATATCCTCCTTGCCCTTTTCCGTTTGGGTCTTAAGGTTCCATTTGCCCGTCAAATCAGCATGCATCATCATTTGCCTCTGAACAGTTACCGAGCCTTCCGGCAACAACACTGCAAGCCCGGGCAGCGCGACACTCTTCGGAGCACCGAGCAGCGCCGTAACTTGATTCTCGGTGAACGCTCTGTTCAGCTCCGTCAGGAAAAGTTATCGACATGTAAAGATTTGTAAGCACAACGGTGGGCAGCACTGCTTTGGCGAGACCGCCTGCTCCGACGATAGTTGGTTGACATTCCCGCCGCCGCCAACGAGGGAACGATCCGAAAGCCGGGGTCGCCCATCCCCAGATGATATGGATCTCGCGTAGGTGTTGGAATCACCACCGTTTGTGACCCTCATGACGAATCACCTCAGCCTTCTCCATCTTGATTCCAACACCTCCATACCCCACCTGATGATGACCGAGAGCGCGATTCGCCCCACATCCTCCACTTCGCTTCACAGCGTTGGGGTGAAGACAGCAATCCTGGGGCGTGCAAACAGACTTGCGTAACCTACATACACTCTGTGCGAGACAGGATCTACCGCCAAGGTATGAGCCCCATAGTGGGTATGGATCTCGTCCACGACACGATAGGAGTCAGGACCGTCTTGCTCGATCACCGTCAATTGTCCGGCTTTCCCGGCAGAGTAAATTCGGTGAAGAGCTTGATCGAGCGCGACAGAATCGGGGCCGCCACCGATCTTCAGCGATGTGATGACCCGATGCGTATCGAGGTCCAACACGACCAGCATGGCATTTCCGGAGCAAACCGCAAACAGCCTTCGTTGCTCGGAATCAATGGCCATGCCCGTCGGTCCTTCGCAAGGAGCAAGTGGCCATTGTCCTACTACCGATCGTTTGCCAAGATCGATTGCAGCTACCGAGCTAATGTCTTCAAGATTCTGATAGAGCAATCCAGTCTTCAAATCCAAAGCTGGGAATTCGGGCTTTCCCGCAAGAGATATCGTTCCGACAGTCGCACGTTTATCAGGATCGATCAGAGTTGCTAGCTTCGCGTCTCCGTGCGCAACATAGATGAGGTTGGTTGGCGCGTCGTAGAGAATGGCGTCCGCATCCTCCGCGACTGGTATGCGTCCAAGTTGCTGAAGAGATTTTGGATCGAAGACATCCACCGTGTTCTCTTCACTTCGTGTGACGAAGGCAGCGTTCGGTTCGGGCAGCAGCGCGACGCCGTGGGTACCACCGCCCCCAGGCATCTCCGATACTGTACCGGTCGCCGGATGACTCGGATCTAAATCGACCTTGAACACGGCTCCCGAAGACTCACCTGCAACGAACAAAGTGCGATCGCGTAGTGTCAGGTAATCGAGAATGTTGAGCCTTCCACCGCGCGGAAGCTCAATATATCCTTCAAATTTCATGAACCTGGAGTGACTGGGCGACCCTGGGTAGACAAGATAGGCCAGTGCTACTCCTGAACATACGACGACTGCGATTGCAAGCGCGGCAGTAATTCTAAGTCCTCTTTTTACGATTAGGTTCACTTGCCCCTCCTAAGTTGTCGGACCAACGCTGCCAGAATTCAGCAAGCACTGTTGTGAAGTTTTAAAACTATTTTGCGTATTCAAGAGTCGCTTCCAACGAGCATCCATGAATCGGTTCATGCGAATTGGTTCACTGAAAGTACAGACTGGCGCCGCCAAGCTGTTGCAGGGCCTGCGCGATGTCTGTATCGGACGCTACCAATTTGAAGCCACTATGGGTCTCCTCGCACTGTTTGCTAATCGTCTTGAAGAGAACGACGCGACCGCCGATGTCGATCTTGGATGAACTTGTTTTCCATATACCTGGAGATACCCGAACCCTGGTCAGGTTGATGGTGCCGCCTTTGTTCAGGTGACCGAGTACTCCGCAACCAAAATCCACCTGCTGCGCTAGAGTTGCGGAAAGTTGGACTAGCCGCTTCTCCTGAAGATAGATCAGAATGATGCCGCTCATCGCGTGCAGTGCCCTCTCCTCATACGTTTTGGGGATGTACGCAGGATTCGGACGAAACGCGATCTTTTCCAGGCCTCCCTGATTGCCTTGATCTTCGAAGAGAAATGCCTCAGGGATCACCCGAAGAAGATCGTCAAATTTTCTTTCATCTGCTGTACTGTCCTTTTTAAGGGCTTGTTGCGCCTTCGGGTTTTGCACCGGATCGCGGAGTTTGTCGTCGTCTTGTTTTCGTTCGGACGGCGAGGGTTTATGACCATCGACCGAAATCAGGCGTCGGATCGGACCATCTACCGTCTCGATCTCCTCCTCAAGATATACATGTCCGGCAGTTCGGCGTTCTATTTGGCTCTGCCATAGGGTTTTGTGTTCAAGCTGATGCCGGGCGTTGTAGCAGGCATCAGCTACCAGCTCTTTTCCTGTTTGCGCCGGCAATGCACTTGGCCCTGAGAGACAAATCAAAGGAACTAGCATAGCCAAGAAGCATCGTGTGGCTCGTGAATGTAGAACTTGTAATGTCATGATAGAGATCATGTATCCACAAAGATGTCGAAGCATGGATTTCCGGGAAGACGGACTGCGCGGAAACCGCCCAGCTAGCGGGAACGCCATCTCATGCAAGGAGAATGACTACACGAATCGCAAAAAATGACACAGTCCATGCAATTTGGTTGAAGTTGAGCAAGATGCTGCGTTTCATACTTTCCCCCTTGATGCCCATTGTCAGGTGGCGTCTCGGACAGTGCTGTCAGGAAAGTTCTGCGAAGTGTCAAGATTTGTAGGCACCCGCGGGTGTCCGATCGATTGCCATGATCGAGTACCTGGCGTTGACAACTCATCAGAGAACGAGTCAGAGGTATCATGACAAGAACGTCCTTCCAAGCTCGCGGAGATCGGAGAGTATGCCTAGTCCGAATGGAACTTCACCCAAGCCAAAGCCACGCTTGCTGATTGTGGACGATGATCGCGAGCTATGCCATCTCATCAGGCAGCATTTAGAGCCGGAGGGTTTTGCAGTTTCCGTCGTCCATACAGGGGGTGAGGGAACGCGGGAGGGAATAGAAGGCGGTCACGAATTGATCGTCTTAGATGTAATGTTGCCGGACAAGAAGGGGTTCGACGTATTGCGAGATATCAGGGCGCGCGTCAGAATTCCAGTTCTCATGCTCACAGCCAAGGGGGACGAATTCGACCGGATACTTGGTCTTGAGCTCGGCGCGGATGACTATCTACCAAAGCCATTTAGCCCTCGTGAGCTGATCGCACGAATCTCAGCTATCCTTCGCAGATCCATATGGCATTCCGAAAGCAATGCCGTGTCACGCCCTCCTGTGATCCGCTCCAGGGATATCGAACTCGATTTGGCGGCACGCACGGTAGTAAGGGCGGGCGAGCTGTTGAGATTGACTTCCGCAGAATTCGATTTACTGCGCGCCTTCTTCGAATCGCCCGGGCAGGTCCTCACTCGCGAATCTCTGGTTGAGAACGTTCTCGATCGAAAATTTTCTCCCTTCGACCGGAGCATCGACCTTCACATCAGCAACCTTCGCCGGAAGCTCGGTCCGCAGAGCGATGGCGACGAGAGAATTCGCAGTGTGCGTGGAATCGGCTATCTTTACGCATGGCCCTCGCAAGAATGAACCCTCAGCTTCGGACAGTGTCCCGGACTGAGTCAATCCATCATTCATCTAGCACCACAGGCGGTCGCTGATTTGGATTCTTCCCTGCAACCATCCGATCAGCGGTCGCGCAGCGAGTAGGATAGCTACCACAACGGTCTGTTTCAGGGGCTTTAACACCCCTGGCTCCACAAGCCACCAGTAATGTACAACCCCTAGTACCGCCGCAGGGTAGACAAGCCGATGAATCGCCTGCCAGGATCTTCCTCCCAATTTGCGGATTGACCAGCTTGTAGATGTCAGCGCCAAAGGGAGCAGTAGGAGCCAGGCCGCGAGGCCAGCGAGTACATAATGGTGCTCCATGATGTACTCGCTATGATCTCAAGATCGAAATGGCAATAGAGCCTATGGAAGCGATCAAGTGCAGGGATGCATAGAAAAAAGCAAAAGAGTCCTGCGAGGCGACGGAAGCGAATGGACCAGGAGAGTGACGGGAGCAGCTTCCGAATGGGAGTAATCGCCAACGAAGAATAAGGAGCCAGATGGCAGCCTTGCCTGTAGCGGCGGTGATGGTATGAGTTGGATCGGGACCAAGAGTCCGAGTCCCCGCTTGGTAAAGCAAGCCGCCCAGGGGGATAGGCAGCCAAGCCATGCGAAAACTTTTAGATACAAGATCGTGCGATTGCGCATGGACTCTGGCTCCTCGTGAAGAACCTCCTATGGAGGATGCCGAAAGACTTCTGTTCACTCCCGCCTCTGTTCATGCACCTGATCTCCTGGTTGTCTGGTTGTAGCTGGAAAGGAGCCGCCATCCGAACTTAGCCCCGCGGCGAAGCACAAAGGAGGGCAATTTCAAGACGCCCATATGCACCGACAAAAGCTCCTGGAAGAACAGCGTGTCTGAGGCCAAAGCCCTCATTCCGCATCTCTAAGGACAGGCCATCGGTCCAGGGTGAGCATCAGCTTCGCCATGGTATGAGGCAATTTCCCAATTGAGCGATGCGCTTTGCGGTATTCGCTGAGATCGCGTCGCTCAATCGATCCAGCGAGGACGATCGCCTGCCGGAACGAAAGCGCCAGTCCTTCGCCCGTGATCGAATCCACAGAACCCGACGCATCGCCGATCAAGGCAACCGACTCGTTCGAGACCCGCTTCAGCCTTCTAGTCGCTGAGACGGCACCTCGCTGCTGAGTCACAATCGGCGCTCTCTGGAGTCTCCTTGCGATGTCGGGGAAACCGTTCAAGAAATCGTCGCGGTCCACTCTACCACTACGTGCGATCAGTACGACGCACACGCGGTCACGCGCGACAGGGGTGATGTATAGCTGACCAGTCGGCCCCAATGCACTTCGACATACTTGCCCCAGGGCGCGATTTGATAGTGACGCCGAAATCCAAAGCGCTGGCTGTAGAACCTCTCTTCGTCGAGGCCGGCCCACTTGCGAACCTGTGACGCTGTACCATCCGCGCCAATCAGCCATCGGTAGCGCATCTCCGCTCCATTGATCAGGAGCCTTCCGCCGCTCGACAGTGTTGCGTGGCTGCGCCATGCCAACGTCACTCCGACCTCGCGAGCTCGATGGCTCATCCTCTGATGCAGATGGGTACGGCGGACTCCAATTCCTGTTCCGTTCGGAAATTCCGCGTCGACACGATCCGCGCTGGTCGCAAACCGAATCCCCTGAAAGGGATAACCTTCCTCTTCAGTGATCTCAATTCCAAGCTCTTTGAGCGAGTGGAGAGCGTCCGGCATCAATCCCTCTCCACAGCCTTTGTCAATGGGCGGTTCGAGTGCCTCTACCACCGTGCACTCGATACCTTTCTTCTGCAAAGCGATCGCCGCTGCCAGGCCGGCGGGCCCGCCGCCGATGATCGCTACGTCTGTATTGTTTTGCTTCGGAGACAGGGCACACACCGTTGTTCGACTCATTCCTGATCGCATGTTTCTCTGGTACGTATCGACTCCATGCAGCGATTCCTTTGGTTCCACTCGCCGCAAGAGATCGGAATATCATCCCGCAGCGATGGCAGACTCTGGATAGAGTTATGCCCTGTTTCATGGTTGACCGCTCGCCGGCACGTTCTTCGTCAGGTGCTTCCCAAGAAACTCCTGGAGGACCGCCTGACCCGCTCGTCCGCCGATGCCAATGAAGGCATTGGTAAAGACCAGGCTCGCCCCCCGATCCGCATGGGGATAGTACGCATTGGAGAGTGCGCCGGAAACCATAGTCCCGAGAAGATAGGAATAATTGGGCATGGTTTTGCCGCTGTCACTGCGCGCAACGAATGCGCTACTTAGTGCATGCTCGAGGCGCGACTTATTAGTTCCGGTTCCCTGGTAGAAGTAGCGTGGATCCTGGTGAAAGAGCGAGGCGAAGACGGCATGACTCAGATAATCACTTGAGCGCCCATCGCCAAACTTTGCTGCCCAACGCTTGCCGTATCCTGCGGCCCCTTGTCCGTACCCCGCATAAGCATTTTTTGCCTGTTCGATTCCTGCTGATACGGTGATGCCCACGTACGAGGTCCAATCGAGTGTGTCATGTGTGGCGAGGGAGAATTTCTGTTTCGCGGTGAGCGGAGCTGCGTCATGAACGTAGCTCACATAGAAGTTTGGGACGACGCCAAGGAGACGCTGCTTTTCTTCCGCTTTTATTTGTTGAGCAGCGATTACGTCAGTAGGAAGCACTGTCACCTCGGTGCTTGTCGACGCGATCCCCATCAGGATCTTAGGCATCTCATAGAACTGTTGTGCCGTGACGGCGATCTCCGCAGATTCAAAGGGCTCAAGCCCCTTGACAGTGATGAGGACCAAATAGGATCCCGCAGGAATGCGGGTAAAAGTAAATTCGCCGTTTGCTCCGGACATCAGTGTGCGGCGCTGCGATCCATCCCTGTTCATCAGAGTCACCTGTGCTCCGGCAACAAGAGCTTCGCTTACATCCTGAACGACGCCGGAGATGCTGGCCGACCCGTCAGCCGGGAGTGTCTGGGCGTTTGAACCCTGTGCATCTGACTGGGGTTCGGGCGCTTCCGGGAGGCTGCTGCTCACTGCTGCCAGCATTGGTGTATCGGGAAGGGCCGCTGTATCTGTGTCAGTGCTGCTCGAAAAACTTGCGTGTGCGACGGTGCCAGACGCTGCCACAGCTTGGACATCCTGGGCATGAAAATATGTCGGATAACCGGCAAAGATGGCAGATAGGACCGCTACGATGCCATATGAACGCCAGTAAACAATACGCTTGTGTTTCATCTTGCTCCTGCTAGGAAGGGGTTCCCATTGACAGTGTAGGAACCCACCGCGGGTACACCGTCAGGAAACGTTAGCGGCTTGTAAGGATTTGTACAGTTGATCGGGCGCGCCGTAACGCTTGGATGCAAGGTTGAGCGGTTTGCACGGGACACAGGCACTTGGAAATGAATCGTCCTATGGACGATGTTGCGGAACCCACCACGCGGGAAGGATCTTCGGAAGGTGTATCTCTTGGCCCACGGTCCCCATTCGGGTTCGAACTCCGTAATCACGTTCCCAATACCTATTGCCAAGAACTCACTCGCCATACGTTGTTCCGCGTGTGTGACATCGTTATAGCCATCCGGAAGGATACCCATGCCTACGAACCCACCGGCGGCAGCGGCAGCGAAATTACTCGCGGCGGCGAAGGTGTTTTTTCCGGACTCCGTCTTATCGACAACAGTGAAGGCAAGCGCATGAAATGTTCGGCCGAACGCATTAGTGCGGGTTGAACGCAGGTAGCGAGGGTCTTCGTGCAGGACAATGCTTGTGAGAGTTTGTGCCGTGTTCTGGAGTGCCTGGTCTTTTTCGTACCAGTTCTCGTGAGAGAGACTGTAGGAAAAGGAGCGCGAAGATGGCGAAGGGGAAGAAGCATACGCCTGAGCAGGTGCTGAATCTGCTGCGGCAGATCGATGTGGGCGATAGCGAACGGGAATACAACGGCATAAGCGTCGAAGGAAAACGGGATCACCGAGCAGACGTACTATCGCTGGTGGAAAGAGTACGGTGGCTTGCAGGTGGACCAGGCGCGGCGACTGAAGGAACTGGAGCAGGAGAACGCGAAGCTGAAGCGTCTGGTAGCGAACCTGAGTCTGGATAACCTGGTGCTGAAGGACATCGCCTCGGGAAATTTCTAAGCCCTGAACGACGGCGCTGTGCGGTGGATCAGGCTCAGGAACAAGGCATGAGTGAGCGACGGGCGTGCCGACTGGTGAACCAGCCACGCGGCACGCAGCCCTACACCCCGACACAGCGCGAGGATCGACTCACCGCAACCATTGTGGAGTTGGCCAGCCAGTATGGACGCTACGGCTACCGCCGCATCACGGCGTTGCTCAGGCGGGATGGCTGGCAGGTTGGCAAGGACCGGGTGGAGCGTATCTGGCGTCGCGAAGGGCCGAAGGTTCCGCAGAAGCAGAAGCCGCGGGGGCGGCTGTGGTTCAACGACGGATCGTGCGTACGGCTGCGGCCGGAGCACGCCAACATGTATGGTCTTACGACTTCGTGAGCGCAAGGACGCACGACGGAAGGACGGTGAGGATGCTGGACCTGATCGACGAACACAGCAGAGAGTGCCTGGCGATCCGGCCGGAACGGAGGTGGAGTTCGGCGAAGGTCATCGAAGCGCTGGCCGATGTCAGGTTAGATGACGAGTTACCTGTCAGGAAACGTATGGTTCTTGTAAGGATTTGTATATTTCCGAGGAAGCTGCTGCTTGAGAAGGCAGTTGTATCGTATACATCAAATAAGCCACTCACTCGCCGGAAAGGACAGCAAGGAAAAAGGACAACAATGTGATGCTCAAGCTTCAATCAAGCCTGCGCAAATTGAAGGCCAAGGTGCCCATGTACCGGCTCTTCCTGACGATCTTTCTTTGGTTTTGGTCGACAGCTCTGGGCATGCTCCTGCTCATTTGGGTCGGCTTTCTTTTTACTGGCCTGAAGGAGATCACAGCTCCAAACATGTATGCGACGGTCGCTCCTATTCTGGCTGCGGAGGCTGTGCACGCATATGAGTCGGGAGGTCCTCAGGAGTTTGCTCGCTTTTCGCAGAGCAACATGAACAACCCAGAGAACCACCTCTTATCGGATGACCACGCGGAGAGGCGGCTTTACTTGTTGGATGGGTTCTACAAGGATGTGCTCTCGCGCTCCGTGAGCGACGACGGCCTTCGTACTGCCAGAGCCGCAAAAATTGGGAAGCTCATCGTCTTTCGCGGCCATATTGCAGCCTATAAGCTAATCTCGCCCGCCGGACACCCCTACATCCTCGTGCTGTACATAAGATCCGGACTGGGGGAGCTAAAGCACTTCCTATTAGGTCATGGTCTTCCTTTCGCTATATCCATGTCCCTGCTGGTAACGATATTCTGCTTTTTGCTTGCGTATCATATTGTCTCCCCCATCAACAGCATTCAAACTACGGCGAGAAAAGTGGCACAGGGAGATCTTAAGGCAAGGGTCCCGGCTTCTGTTTCGAAGCGCTATGATGAACTGGCAGCCTTGGCAAAAGATTTCGACTCCATGGTAGGTCGTCTTGATTTACTGATTCAAACCCAAAAAAACCTCCTGAATTCCGTGTCGCATGAATTGCGTTCTCCTCTGACTCGCATCAATCTCTGTCTCGCTCTTTTGAAGAAGAGCTCGTCGGCGGACGAAGAAGGTACGTTCCAGCGTCTAGACCGCGATGTTGCCAGGATCGACCTGCTGTTGGAACAGCTCTTGACACTTTCGCGTCTCGAATCCGGGTTGTCGTCTGCCCAGAGGCAAGACGTGGACCTGGTTCAACTCGTCGAGGAGGTTGTGGCCGATGGCAACTTCGAAGCTCATATGGTAAACAAATCTGTGAGTCTTCGTGCACCAGATCCAATCATTCTCAGACATGCCGATCCGCACGCGCTGAGAAGCGCCTGCGAGAACATCATCCGCAATTCGATCCGCTTCACGAAACCAGGGAGCGAGGTTCAGATTGTCTTGGGTCTCGATCGGGACACTTCGGGCGTTCAGGCGCTGCTCACCGTCCGGGACCATGGTCCTGGGGTCCCGGAAGAATCTCTCCAGGCAATCTTTGAACCGTTTTTTCGAATACCCGGCGATGCAAATTCAATCGGTGGCAACGGATTAGGTCTTGCTATTGCTTTTGAAGCGGTTCGTTTGCACGGCGGGACACTCCACGCGGTCAATCTTCACACCACAGGTCTTGAAGTCAAGCTTCAGTTGCCAATTGGAGACGGAAACGCAGAGTGAGAGGATAGTCGGTCCGAGAAGAGAAGTGGGGCTAGACACTTAAGGTAAGACGTTGCAAGTCGAGTTCATATACGGCGATGGACTTTCCGGTGAAGATGTCAACCCCGCTTTGTTGGCGTCAGCTATGCCGTTGCGCTCACGAAGAGACATTTTCGACTTCCATAATCCGAATGTGCACATGCCCGGTTTCTTTCTGGGAGGCGGGGCTGATGCTGTTCAGCTGGGTTGCCTTAGGTGTCAGGACCATGGATCACCTCTAAGCGAGGCTGAAGGTCGACACACGTTTGACATCCGTCCTGGCTTGTCCACTCCCTCGTCTGTAATTCAGTGATCCAAGTCTACGTAGTACCACTCTCCATACAAATCTTTACACTCAACTGACCGTTCCTTACCGCGCTCATCCCTTTCAATCCGCACAATAGAGCCTTCGGAGGACTCATGGTCAAGCGATGGTTGTCCTATAAGTCCTGTCCGTGTCTCTTCCCGTTTCGAATAGCGGGAGTCCGCTTGCAGGTTCGGCGGAGGATTTATAGAGGAGAGGGCAAGTGACAGAACATCCCGCGGGGAGCAGCAAGAAGATCGACACGTTTCATGTTCTACAGCAACAAGCCGTAACGGAAGGACGAGTTTCAAAGTCAAAAACAAAACTTTTCTTTCTACTGCTTGTCATCCTGGCAGCCGGTATCGCATTCGCGCTGCATTCTACGAAGCGCAAGACAGTTTCTGCAACTGCCAAAGAAGCAAGCCAGTCCGTCATTGTTCACGTCGGAGTGGCGCGACGAGGCGATATCGGTATTTATATCGATGCGCTCGGCACTGTGACACCAATAGCTACGGTGAACATCTACAGCCAGGTGAGCGGCCAAGTGCTTGCGGTCCATTACAGCGAAGGGCAGACGGTGCGCAAGGGCGACACACTCATCGACATCGATCCGCGGCCTTATCGCGCCCAATTGCAGCAGGCCGAAGGTTTACTCGATCACGATCGTGGAGTTCTCAAGCAGGCACAGATTGATCTTGCCCGCTACAAGGAGGCGTTCGCTGAGCACGCGATTGCCAAACAGATTCTCGACGATCAGGAACAGGCTGTAGCCCAATATCAAGGGACCGTCAAGTACGATCTGGGACAGGTTCAGAGTGCAGAGGTGCAACTGGGCTATTGTCACATTACGTCTCCCATCTCAGGCAGGGCCGGTCTGCGCCTCGTTGACTCAGGCAATACCGTGTTTGCGGGAGGTTCGAACCCGCTCGTCGTGATCACCGAACTGCAGCCGATCACTGTGGTGTTCAACGTGGCGGAAGACCATCTCAGAGAGGTTCAGGTGCGGCTACGTCAACACACGCGCCTGGTCGTGGATGCTTATGATCGCGCGGCACAGGGTAAGATCGCAACGGGAACTCTCCTAACGTTCGACAACCAGATTGATACCTCGACTGGCACGGTTCGATTCCGTGGCGAATTTGACAATCGAGACCTGGCATTATTCCCAAACCAGTTCGTCAACGCACGGTTGTTAGTTCGAACCTTGAAGGATGTAGTCCTTATCCCAAGCGCCGCAATCCAGCGTAACGGAACGCAGGCGTATGTGTTCATTGCCAGCAACGATACGATATCCGTCCGGAATGTTACCGAACAAGGCACTGATGGCAATTCGACAGCGGTGGATGGTTTACATGCAGGAGAGACAGTGGCGCTCTCAAGCTTCGATAAACTGCAGGATGGAGCGCCGGTCACGGCCGTCCGACAACCTGATAATCCGGGCGCTGCCACGATGGGAGCTACGTTGTGAGCCCCTCCCGCCCGTTCATTCTTCGCCCTATAGCGACCGCACTGCTCATGGTGGCGATCCTGGTCGTTGGAGCCGCCGCGTATCTCAAGCTGCCAGTCTCGGCATTGCCTGAGGTCGAGTATCCAACGATCCAGGTGCGGACCTTCTATCCCGGCGCCAGCCCGGACGTTATGTCGTCCGCAGTCACGGCTCCTCTCGAGCGACAATTCGGGGAGATTCCTGGCCTGACGCAAATGACGTCCACCAGCTCGGACGGTAGCTCTGCCATCGTCCTGCAGTTTGCGTTGAGTCTAAATATCGATGTGGCCGAACAGGAAGTACAGGCTGCCATCAATGCCGCGCAGAGCTATCTCCCGACCGATCTTCCGGTACCTCCTGTGTATAGCAAGTCGAATCCGGCTGACGCTCCGGTGTTGACCCTCGCACTCACTTCCAATATCCTCCCACTCTCAAAGGTAGAGGATCTGGCAGATTCACGGCTCTCCCCGAAGATCTCCCAACTCAGTGGAGTCGGATTGGTCACGATTAGCGGCGGACAAAAACCCGCTGTACGTATTCAGGTCAATCCAACAGCCTTGTCTGCCTACGGGATCAATCTCGAGGATTTGCGGACAGCACTTGCCAGCACAAGCGTTAATGCTGCGAAAGGGACATTCGATGGAGCAGCGCAGAACTACCAAATTAATTCAAACGATCAGCTTCTTGCCAGCAAGGACTATCGGGATGTCCTGATTGCCTATAAAAACGGTGCCCCGGTAATACTTTCAGATGTGGCCAAAATCAGTGACGGGGTCGAAAACACCCGGCTTGCAGGATGGATGAACCAGACCCCCGCGGTGATTCTGAATATCCAGCGTCAGCCCGGAGCAAACACCATTGCCGTCGTCAAGAGCATTGAGGATCTACTCCCTCAGTTGCAGGCGAGCCTTCCGGCGGCAGTGAAGCTGACGGTACTCACCGACAGGACCACCACAATCCAAGCATCAGTGAACGATGTCGAATTAGAACTCGTTCTTACGATCGGCCTGGTCGTCATGGTCATCTTCGTCTTTTTGCGCAATTTTGCCGCAACCATCATTCCCGCCATCGCCATTCCCATCTCTCTCATTGGAACACTCGCGGTGATGTACTTGTTGGGATACAGCCTGACGTTGATGTCACTGACGATCTCCACAGGCTTCGTCGTAGACGACGCGATTGTGATGATCGAAAACATATCCCGCTATCTCGAAGAAGGGTATGGGCCTCTCGAAGCTGCACTCAAGGGAGCCGAGCAAATAGGCTTCACTATCATCTCCCTCACCATCTCTCTCATCGCCGTGCTGATTCCTCTCCTTCTTATGGGAGACATTGTGGGAAGGCTGTTCCGCGAATTTGCGATTACGCTCGCGGTGACGATTCTTATCTCCGCCGTGGTTTCACTTACTTTGACCCCTATGATGAGTGCTCGTCTGCTACGTCACAAGCTGTCATCGGAGCAGGGCCGCTTTTATCACTGGTTCGAGCGCATGTTTGAGAGTCTAATAGAACGATATGGCCGAGCGCTGCGATGGGTCCTTCGCCACGAAGTCTCAACACTTCTAGTTGCCACCGCAACTTTAGTGCTGGCCATCTATCTCTACGTTGTCATTCCCAAAGGCCTGTTTCCCACACAAGATGTAGGCATCATCCAGGGAATCTCGCAGGCGCCCGAATCCATATCCTTCCAGGCTATGGCGATCAAGCAACAGGAACTGGGGAAAGTCATTCTTCGGGATCCTGCAGTCGCCAGCCTGTCTTCGTTCATCGGAGTGGACGGCACGAATGCAACGCTCAACAGTGGACGCATTCAAATCAACCTGAAGCCCTTCTCAGCACGCCACATCGACGCGACTACAGTGATTGAACGTCTGCAGTCCAGGCTGCAGACGGTGGAAGGAATTCATCTCTACATGCAGCCGGTGCAGGATCTGACAGTTGATGACCGGGCCAGCCGCAGCCAGTATCAATACACGCTTGAAGACGCCGATCAATCGGAGCTCGACGCGTGGACTGCAAAAATGGTCACGGAACTGCGGAAACATCCGGAGCTGAAAGACGTCTCTACCGACCAGCAGCCCCATGGTCTCGCAGAAAAGTTTGTCTTCGACCGGGCGACGGCGTCACGCCTGAATATCACCGCGGACCAAATCGACTCCACGCTGTATGACGCATTCGGCCAACGACAGATCAACACCCTCTACACGCAGTCGAACCAATACCACGTCATCCTCGAAGCATCACCTGAGTTTCAGAGAAGTCCGCAGAAGCTGGACGACATCTATCTGCAGAGCTCCTCGTCTCAAACAAGCGGCAGTTCCACTTCCACGTCTACCTCTGGAGGAACGTCTTCCAATAGCGTCACCACCGCGGTGCCTACGTTGACCTCCTCTTCTACAAGTGGAGTCGGAACAGCACGGCAATCGAGTCTATCGAGTTCCATCAAGAGCTCTGCGCTGTCTTCAAGCAGTCTCAATGCACTTTCCTCTTCCTCAAGCGCGTCGCTATCGGGCACCGGCTTCGCAGGCTTATCGGCGACGTCAAGCCAGTCTTCTTCTGGAACCAACGCTGCTTCAAGCTCAACCTCAGCGTCTTCTCCGATACCGCTCTCCGCGTTCACTCATGTCGAGAAGACATCCAGCCCCCTTACCATCGCTCATCAAGGCCAGTTCCCAGTCGTGACCATCTCCTTCAACCTGGGACCCAATACCTCCTTGAGTCAAGCCGTTTCCGTGATCGATGCAGTAAAGCAGCAATTGAATATGCCTGCCAGTGTCCAGGGAAGCTTCGAGGGTACAGCCAAAGCTTACGAATCTATCGGGTCCAATGAAGCACTGTTGATACTTGCGGCTCTGGTCGCCGTCTACATCGTGCTCGGAGTCCTCTATGAAAGCTTCATTCATCCGGTCACCATCCTCTCGACACTTCCTTCGGCTGGAGTCGGAGCATTGCTGGCACTCATGCTCTTCAAACAGGACCTGGGCATTGTAGCCATCATCGGCATCATTCTGCTGATCGGTATCGTAAAGAAGAATGGCATCATGATTGTTGACTTCGCGCTGGAGGCCGAAAGGACGCGCGGCCTCTCATCCACCCAGGCGATCTACGAAGCCTCTCTTCTGCGGTTCCGGCCAATCATGATGACCACCCTGGCGGCACTCTTTGCAGGCATACCGCTCGCCTTAGGATCGGGTATCGGCTCAGAACTCCGGCGCCCGCTAGGCATTGCCATGGTTGGCGGCCTGCTGCTCAGCCAGATCCTGACGCTCTTTACCACCCCCGTGATCTACATCTTCTTCGACCGGCTCGGACAGCGGTATGCCCGTAGAAAGCCTGCTCAGGTCTTGGAAACGGCGGAGCAGCTATGAATATCTCCTCGCCCTTCATCAAGAGACCTGTCGCCACTACTCTGCTCGCCGTGGGCATTGCCCTCGCGGGCATGATAGCGTTCAAGTTTTTGCCCGTGGCCTCTTTACCGTTGGTTGATCTTTCCGCGATCACGGTAACAGCCGCGCTTCCGGGTGCGAGTCCCGAGAATATGGCGTCTTCCGTCGCGACTCCACTGGAAAAGCAATTCAGTCATATCGCCGGCATCACGGCGATGAGCTCGACGAGCACCCTCGGAGTGACGTCGATCAAGTTGACCTTTGATATGGGCAGAGATGTAGATGGGGCAGCACGCGATGTAGAAGCGGCAATTAACGCGGCCCGGAGTTATCTCCCCACAAATCTCCCTGCGAATCCAACGTATCGCAAGCTCGATTCTGCACGGGCGCCTGTCCTTGTCCTCAATCTTGCGTCAAAGACGGCTGACTCAGGCGCTCTCTATGACACCGCGTCCTCCATCATCCAGCAAAAAATCTCCCAAATTAGCGGAGTAGGACAGGTATCGATTCTCGGCGGCTCGTTGCCTGCTGTCCGGATCGAACTCAACCCGCAGCAGGTAAGCCACTATGGCCTTGGCATGCAGAACATCGCAAGCGTAATCAGTTCGCAAAATGCGAACCGCCCAAAGGGGCAAATCAGTGATGGAGATACGGTCGCCGATGTCACGGCCAATGATCAGATAAGGAAGGCTCGTGATTATGCGCCGCTTGTTGTCGGATCCAGGGACGGTGCTGTTGTACGGCTTCAGGATGTCGCAACCATCACTGACTCGGTTGAGAACATTCGCTCCGTGGCCTACGTCAACGGCAAAGAATCGGTCAGTCTTCTCGTCTACTGTGCTCCTGGAGCGAACGTCATCAGTACAGTCGATCAAATTAAGAGTGAGCTGCCCGCAATACGTGCTTCGATTCCTACCAATCAGCAACTCCTGGTGACGGGCGATCTTACGACTACAATCCGTGCTTCCGTAAGGGATGTGGAAGGGACGCTGGTTCTGTCGATAATTTTGGTTGTCTTTGTCGTTTTCCTGTTTCTACGCAACGGACGGGCTACTCTGATCCCAGGAGTCGCAGTAACGGTCTCGGTCATGGGCACATTTGTTGTGATGTACCTCTGCGGCTACACGCTGGATAATCTGTCATTGATGGCCTTGGCAATCTCTACGGGGTTCGTCGTGGATGATGCCATCGTGGTCATGGAAAACACGGTTCGACTCATGGAACTGGGCGTACTTCCGATGGAAGCGGCTCTTAGTGGCTCAGAAGAGACCGGGCCGACGGTGCTGTCGATGAGTTCATCGCTCATCGCAGTGTTCATTCCCATCCTGTTTATGGGGGGGGATCCCCGGGCGGCTCTTCCATGAGTTCGCCTTCACCCTCGTGGTCGCAATTGCGATCTCGATGGTGGTATCGCTCACGCTGACCCCGATGATGTGCGCTCATATGCTTCGATCAGAAAGGGACGTTGCACATAGCCGGCTCTATCGACTAAGCGAGAGCGCATTCGACGGCGTGTTGAACGGTTACCGCCGTAGCCTGACCTGGGTCTTGGGGCATCCCACACTCGTCCTCTTCATATTCTTCGGAACACTTGCGCTCAATGTCTTTGTGATGCGGCGCGTTCCCAAGGGAATGTTTCCAATACAAGACACCGGCTCTCTGCTCGGCGGGATTCAAGGGCCGCAGGATGCTTCTTTCCTCGCGATGCAAAACTCCTTGAAAGCAATCGAGAAGGTCATCCAGGCCGACCCTGCGGTGGATGTAGTTACCGGGTTTACGGGAAGCAGCTCCGGTCCGGGGAGCGATAATGGGAGCAATTCCGGCTTTCTTTTCGTCACTCTCAAGCCCCTGGAGCAGAGAGACTTGAGCGCTGCCGGGGTGCTCGATCGTTTGCGCCCCAAACTCGACGCAATTCCGGAAGCGACAACACAGCTTAAGCCGTTCCAAGACATTCCCTCCGTGGGCAAGAACAGCAACGCCAACTACCAATATGAGCTTTCATCCGAGAATGTGAGTGATCTGAACAAATGGGGGCCGATCTTATATCAGGAGATGAAAAAGCTGCCCGTGATCAAGGATGTCAGTATCGATCAGCAAAATAGAGGGCTGCAGGCACTGATCAACTATGACCGCCCGACCGCAGCTCGCTTCGGCCTCACACCACAGCTCATCGACCAATCGCTCTACGGAGCATTCGGGCAGGCGCAAGTCTCCACAATCTACACCTCGCTCAACCAGTATCACGTCGTCATGGAGGCAGCACCGCAATATACCCAGAGCCCGTTGGGACTCAAATCCATTTATGTTCATGCTTCGAACGGGAACCCGGTCCCACTGGACGCATTCTCTCAAGCGACAAGGTCCACCTCTCCTCTCTCGGTCAATCATGACGGTCTCTTCCCTTCTGTGACCGTGTCGTTCAACCTGGCCACAGGCGTGTCTCTCGGACAGGCCGGTACGGCCATCGAACAGTTGCAACAGAGGCTTGCTATGCCGCGGACTGTGCGGGGTGGCTTTGCTGGCACTGCTGCGGGCCTCAAACAGTCGAACATGGACCAGATCGTGCTGATCATAATGGCCGTATTTGCGGTTTATATCGTCCTGGGGATCCTGTACGAGAGCCTAATGCACCCGATCACAATTCTCTCGACGTTGCCCCCGGCCAGCGTCGGAGCAGTATTGGCCCTCATTCTCTTCAAGAGCGAACTGGACGTGATCTCCATCATCGGCATTGTGCTGCTGATCGGGATCGGGAAGAAGAACGCAATCATGATGATCGACTTTGCTCTTCTCGCAGAACGCGTCGAAGGGAAGGACCCGGAAGACGCCATCTTGGAGGCATGTCTGCTTCGTTTCCGTCCCATCATGATGACCACGATGGCTGCTCTCTTCGGAGCGCTTCCGCTAGCGTTCGGTCACGGCACGGGATCGGAACTAAGGCGTCCGTTGGGAATTGCGGTTGCAGGTGGCCTCGTGCTCAGCCAGATACTCACGCTTTACACGACTCCTGTGATCTATCTATTTCTCGACCGGCTTCGACTCCACTTCCGGCGCAACCGCAATATCCCCGAGTCTGTCGCCCATGGAGGCGTTATCTAATGAAAGTGTCCCTGCAGCATCTTTTTCTGCACCGATCAAATTTGAAGTTCTACAAGCGTCGTCGCCTGGCGACTGCCTTATCCTTCCTCTCTGCCATATGCGGTCTACAGGGATGCAATGTCGGTCCCAAATACAGGCCGCCGGTGATGCCCGCTCCGCCAGCGTTCAAGGAGGAGGGCCCACAGCAGGCACCGGATGGCACCACCTGGAAGGCTGCGCTGCCGCGGGAAAGCGCGCTTCGAGGGAAGTGGTGGGAGATCTATCAAGAGCCGGAACTGAACGCCCTCGAAGAGAAACTGAATATCTCGAACCAGAACATCGCTCAGGCGTTTGACAACTTCATGGCTGCACGAGCCCAGGTCCGCCAAGCGCGTTCCAACTATTACCCAATACTCAGTGTGGGGCCTTCCTACGCGCGCAACCGGTCTTCTCAGATACAAACGACAACATCTGGTTCTTCGAATCGCAATCCGAACAGTAATTTATTCAGCCTTCCTTTTGACGTCTCTTGGGAACCCGATCTCTGGGGTCGTATCCGCAACACAGTGCACCAATCTTCCTACGCAGCGCAGGTGAGTGCCGCCGACCTCGAGAATCAGAGGTTGGCCGAACAGGCAAACCTGGCGGTCTACTATTTTGAGTTACGTGGGCAGGACGCACTGGAAGAACTCTATCGAAAAACAGTAGAGGTGGACCAACAATCTCTCGCATTGACTCATGTCTTATACAAAACAGGCATGGGTAACGATGAAGCCGTGGCACAGGCTGAGATCACTCTCAAAACGGCCGAAGCTGCCGCGACAAACGCCGGCATCGCTCGTGCTCAATATGAGCATGCCATTGCATTGCTGGTAGGAGAGCCTGCCTCATCCTTTTCGATCCAGGTGAAATCCCTGTCTACTCCGGTTCCAGCCATTCCGGTGGGAGTACCCTCTGAACTTCTCGAGAGACGTCCTGATATCGCCGCTGCGGAACGAACGATGGCGGAGGCAAACGCACTGATCGGCGTGGAAAAGGCAGCCTACTATCCCACTGTGAGTATCTCTGGCACGGCAGGATACGAGAGCCCGAAGTTCTCTAAATGGATGACCTCGCCTAGCCGTTACTGGTCGGTCGGTCCAACGGCCTCCGAGACCATCTTCGATGGAGGTTTGCGGAAATCCACCGTGGCGCAGTATACGGCTCTCTATAACCGGGATGTTGCCAATTACAGGCAGATCGTCTTGGCAGCATTCCAACAGACCGAGGACTATTTGGCGTCGCTCCGCTTGCTTAAAGTGCAGATCGAGCAGCAACAGGAAGGAGTCAATTCCGCGCAGCGGTATTTGGAGGTAGCAACTGCCAGATATAAGACTGGGCTCGACCCTTACCTGGACTTATTTACAGCTCAATCGACCTTGCTTACAAACCAGCAAGCTGTGATTACACTGCGCGTACAGCAGATGGCGAGTAGTGTGCAACTGATCGAAGCTTTGGGCGGGGGATGGAGCATCGCGCAGCTCCCATCCGAACGGCAGGTCAGCGCCAAGCTTCCATGATGAATCGCTCAACGATCCAGGTTCAATGCTTAAGGGTACTGACACCATGTAACGATCGATGGCGGCGTACTGTTCATAACCAAGTGTTCATTGAGCTATAGGGTGTGAAGTCACGATTCTTAATAACAGCCTGTCATCCCACGAGCTGACAGACACGGGGCAGTTCCTCCGCCGGATATGCCCAAAGCGAGAATTCTAGTCATTCGCGTAGATGCGAATGGCATCGACGATGCATTGTATGATGACCGCCTGGCAGGACTCAATCCGGAACTGCGATCAACGTCTGCGCCGCCGGGCGGAGTGAACGCTGGTCGGCAGATGGCGAGATGAGAATCTCCCAACAATCCATTTGCAAACGATAATTGTCGTTCACCAACGAGTGGAAAGCCTGGTCTCTTTAAAACGAAAACCACCTCATACATCCCAGGCGCTCCTCCGGGGGACTAAGCTGCGAGGATCTTCGGAGGGAAACTGATTCATTACCCTGTGCGCGAATCGCTCACAGGGGCTCTCTCGCGCTCTCCTTATGGAATATCGTGCCGCCATGCTGGAGAAGAAATTGGGCGCATCGACCGTAAACGTTCGCTTGTCCGCCGTGCGCAAGCTCGTCGGCGAGGCGCAGCGCAATGGAATTATCGACGCTGAAGAGGCCGCAAACCTCGCCGGCGTTCCCAATCTTTCCCAGGAGGAAACCAGGCTGGGGAACTGGCTGACGCGGGACCAGGCCAAGGAACTGCTTACCGTCCCCGACCGCTCCAAGATCAAAGGCGAGCGAGACTATGCGATCTTGGCCTTACTGTTGGGCTGCGCCCTGCGGCGGCAGGAGGTCACCACCTGGACATTGTGAGCATCCAGATGCGTGAGGGGCGCTGGGTCATGGCCGATCTGCGCGGCAGGCGGCCGGGTTCGTACCGTGGCGATTCCGCTATGGGTTAAGCAAGCAATCGACGTCTGGATGGTAGCGGCCAAAATTGAGAAAGGCCGTCTGCTGCGACCACTCTCGAAGAGCGGGAAGGTGATCGGCGACGAGCTGGGCGACTGGGCCACAACGGCGTGTCCGAAGCCTGGGGACACCTCACGAAAACGGAATCTTGTGTACGCTAAGGCGCGCCGAAGCCGTAACCTCGCTTCCAGTCGTCACTCGTAGTGCTGACAAACATCGTTGTAACGACTATTGTGGTGTTGTGGCTGGCTTGCTCTCCAAAGAGATTCGACAAAGTAAACCCTTCGCGTCGGTTGAGGGGGAGGCCGCGTTGAATGTTCTGAGAACGTCTGAGTTCATTCTGGAGAGACTGAATACCGTTTTGAAGCCGTTCGACCTCACGTTCACGCAGTACAACGTGCTTCGGATTTTGCGCGGGGCCGGCGATCAAGGATTGATCTGTTCCGAACTCGCTCAGCGGATGATAGCTCGCGATCCGGACATCACACGCCTGCTTGACCGAATGGAGCGCCGCTCCCTGATAAGTCGGGCAAGGCAACCGAAGGACCGCCGGGTTGTGCTGGCGCGAATCGCAGACACGGGGCAGAAGCTACTCGACGAAAGCCGTCTTCCGATGCAAGAAGCCATGCGCGGGATGATGGGCGGCCTCGGCAAAACAGGTCTGCAATCCCTCATCAAACTGCTGGAAGATGTCAGAGCCGAGTCAAGGTGAACTTAGGCCCTGATAGTTGTTATCACGATCACCGCTATAACGCAGGTAATTCCAACCACTCATGGTGGCCTGCGTTGCGAAGAAGAGGAGACACAATGATTGCGATTACAGGCGCCAACGGACAGCTGGGTGAGTTGGTTATCAAAGCGCTTATAAAGAATACTCGGGCAGACCAGATCGTCGCTGCAGTGAGAAACCCGGAAAAGACGCAGGCCCTCAAGAGTCTTGGTGTACAGATACGGCAAGCAGACTACGACAAGCCGGAAACCCTGACCGAAGCGTTCCGTGGTGTAGAGAAGCTTCTGTTGATCTCAGCTGTGATACTAGGCGAGCGGCTTCGTCAGCATCGCGCCGTCATCGATGCGGCAAAACAGGCAGGCGTAAGAGTCGTCGCGTACACCAGCCTGCTTCGCGCGGATACCTCCGATCTTGCGCTCGCCGAGGAGCATAAGGCGACAGAAGACTACCTGAGGAATTCGGGCATGAACTTCATCTTTCTTCGGAATGGCTGGTATCTCGAGAATCACACCGCTGCCCTCCCTGCTGCACTTCAAAATGGAGCGATCATCGGTAGCGCGGGCGATGGGCGGTTCGCGTCCGCATCGCGTGCCGACTATGCTGACGCCGCTGCGGCTGTGTTGACGCAGCCGAGCCATGAAAACAAAATCTATGAGCTGGTTGGCGATTCTTCCTTTACCCTCGGCGTTCTGGCTGCTGAGGTGACGAAGCAGACAGGCACTCAGGTGGTTTACCGGAACTTACCGACCGCCGAATATGGGGCGGCACTGCTGAGCTTCGGCCTGCCCCGGATGATCGTGGACGTCGTTATTGATGCCGACTTGAAGGCCAGAAATGGCGCATTAAACAGTTCGAGCCACGACCTGTCCCGTTTGATTGGGAGACCTACAACAGCGCTTTCTGTGGCAGTGGCAACGGCGCTGAGCAATAAGAAAGACTAATCGCACGAAGGCTCTTCGTATGCGGAGAGCCTTCACCTTAAGCGCTGTGTCGGACTTCGCTGTTGGTTTCAAGTTAGCCATAGAACTTACGAGATATCGGTTCCTGGGTCTTACCAAGAATCGCTCTAGGTAGGACGATGAGAGTAGTGGCGTGCTTCCTCTAGGAGGTCTATTTCAGTGGTCTCTAATCCCCAGTTCACGGCGATGAGTTAGCGAGCCTGGAGAACCGCTGGGCCGCTATGGCCAGCGGCATGGGTCGTATTGCTCATGCTAATCCTTCTGCCATGGCTCAAGTAAATAGCGGGGAAAACGGACACCTTCGCGCGGAAAAGCGCCGGAGTGATCCGCCTCTTTGATGAAGGCGAGCTAAGCCGAACCGGCTGCTCCTGTTGGATCCAGTGACCGGCGCCGTCAACCCATCCTCGTCGCCGCCTTCGTCCTCATAAGATCGAGCGCACCTTAGAAATCGGGTGAATGTTGGCCTCCGGACTACCCCTCGGAGGCAGCACACCTGTGGAGACTAACCTCCGCTAGCGCCTCGAATATAGCTGGCGTGCGTTCCAGACGGGCGACCGTTCGCGCCCCTTCCAGAGCGGCTACCAACGCCGCTGCGGTAGAGGATGCTCGCGCAGGAGTAAAGCCGCAGCCCCGAAAGTGATTGGCGATAACCTCAGTCGAATCGACAAAGCCGCGTGCCACTCGTCTTGTCAACTCAGCGTCAAGCGCGGGCAGCTCATTCGCAAGATTTTGCATGAGACAGCCATATTCAAAATTAGAAGCGACCATTTCGGCAGCGAACGTGGCGAAGACCTTTTCGACAAAACTGGGAGCATCCCCCGCCGTATTCGCCGAGATCTCGCTCAAGACAGCAATTCTTCTTGTGACGTATTGGTCGATTGTTTCTTCCGCAAGCTGCGCCTTACCGCGTGGGAAGTGAAAATAGAACGAACCTTTGGGCGCACCGCTTTCCGTAAGGATCTGGGTCAACCCAGTCGCGGTATAGCCCTGAATGCGAAATAGTCTCTCGGCTGTAGCTATCGCGTGAGCCCGAGCTTCAGTCCTACGTGCCATTCCGTGAACATACCAAGTTTCCTTTGACTTTTCTAGGGCAATCACCATACTATGGCGATCAGGATAGTATGGCGACTGCCATACAAGGAGCTAGTAACGATGCCCCTCTTCACAGCGCTTACCCGGCGAACCGTTCTGTCAATGGGTGCAGCCAGCCTCATTGGGGCTTCATTTCGAATGGCACGCGCAAACCCCATAGGAGAAACGGTTTTGAACACTTCAACGTATGGCAATGGAACACTTCCCAAAGCAATTCGGTCGCGCATGATTCATGGAGTCAATGGCCTCGATGTTCATATCCTTGAGGCCGGTTATGAAAGCCCCGGTCGGCCGCTAGTACTGCTTCTACATGGGTTTCCGGACTTGGCCTACGGCTGGCGACGCGTTATGCCAATTCTGGCTGACGCTGGCTACCATGTTGTAGCCCCCGATCAGCGAGGCTTTGGCCGCAGCACCGGTTGGGTGAATGACTATAACACCCAACTAGAGCCCTTCAGCATCATGAACATGACGCGTGACGCCCTTGCGTTGGTTTCGGCGTTGGGATACCGGCGTACGGCAGTGCTCGTTGGACACGACCTCGGCTCACCCGTAGCGGCCTACTGCTCGCTAGCCCGACCTGATGTCTTTCCCTCAGTGGTTCTGATGAGTGCACCTTTTCCCGGCCCGCCGGCATTTCCATTCAACATTGCGGATAACAAGTCAGTCGCAGCTCAACCGAACAATGAAGGTCAAAAGTTAGCGACGACGCTTGCGGCCCTCAACCCTCCCAGAGAGTATTACCAACAATACT